>JAFDFT010000013.1 GCA_019309685.1 Deltaproteobacteria bacterium | reverse complement strand
CTTTATTTATCCCTTTAAGCTTTTTTAACAAAGAAGCAGAACATGTTGAAGGTTTTGCGAAAGAATGCGCGGTTGTTACCCATCACAGGCTTGAACAAACCGAGGATAGCGGGCTGGTTCCAGCAGGTCCGCTCTCAGAGCCCCTTGTTGTCCGGCCCACTTCTGAAACAATTATCGGGGAATCATTTTCAAAATGGGTTGACAGTTACAGGGATTTACCTGTTCTCTGATTAATCAGTGGGCGAATGTGGTTAGATGGGAAATGCGACCGAGAATATTTCTCCGTACCAGTGAGTTTCTTTGGCAGGAGGGTCATACAGCGCATGCAACGGAAGATGAAGCAATTGAACGAACCCATATGATGCTTGATGTATACGCTAAGTTTGCAGAAGAATGTATGGCAATGCCTGTAATTAAAGGCAGAAAAAGCCCTCTGGAAAGATTTCCAGGAGCAGTGGATACGTTGTGTATTGAAGCGATGATGCAGGATAGAAAGGCTCTTCAATCCGGTACGTCTCATTTCCTTGGCCAAAATTTTGCGAGATCATCCAATATTAAGTTTCAATCCGCTGATGAAAAAGAGATGTACGCCTGGACAACATCATGGGGAGTCTCTACAAGACTTATCGGAGGGCTTATCATGATACATGGTGATGATGATGGCCTTATTCTTCCGCCGCGAATAGCATCATCACATGTTGTTTTAATGCCGATTATTAGAAAGCCTGAGGACAGGGAAAAGGTGATGACATATGTCAATAGCCTGGCCGAAGAACTCAAGGATGTACCTTATCACTCCGGCAGGGTTGAGGTTGAAATAGATGACCGTGATATTGGCGGAACAAGAGTATGGGACTGGATCAAAAAGGGAATACCCGTTCGGGTTGAAATAGGTTTAAGAGATATTGGTGATAATTCCGTATTTATGGCAAGGAGAGATAAAAGTCTCAAAGAGAAAGTATCCATAAAAAAAGATATTTTTGTCAAAGAAATACCGGGGATGCTTGATGAAATGCAAAGGAATTTATTTGATCGGGCTTCAGCATTTACAGAAAAACACACAATATCCATCGACGATAGAGATAAGTTTATCGATTTCTTTACACCTGAAAATATAGAAAAATCTGAGATTCATGGGGGGTTTGCCTTATCCCACTGGTGCGGTGCTGATGAATGCGAGTTGAAAATAAAAGACGATCTCAGCGTTACTATCCGTTGTATTCCATTTGACAGTGAAAAAGATAATGGCCATTGCGTTTGCTGTGGAAAGAAAAGCGATCAACGCGTGATTTTTGCAAAGGCCTATTAAGCGATGACGGTTTTGCCGGGAAAATTATATTGGGAAAGAAATAAGAATGATCCGCATTAGCGATATCATCGATAAGGTGACAGAATACAATCCGAATGCTGATGTGGATATTATCGACCGCGCTTATATCTATTCTGCGAGGGTTCACGATGGGCAGGTCCGGTTATCGGGCGAACCCTATTTGTCGCATCCCCTGGAAGTAGCGGGGGTGCTCGCGGACATGAATCTTGATACGGTCAGTGTCGCGGCAGCGCTGTTACATGATGTTATTGAAGACACTCACGCGACGACTTCTGAAATTAAGGAAATGTTTGGCAGTGAGGTTTTGAATATTGTGTCAGGTGTGACCAAGCTCGGCAAGCTCACTTTTAATAGTTCAAAGGAGCGCTATGCTGAGAGCATCCGCAAGATGCTTCTCGCGATGGCCGATGATATTCGTGTCATACTGATTAAATTGGCAGATCGACTTCATAACATGAGGACGTTGAAGTATCACGGTGATCAAAAAAAAATTGAAATCGCTCAGGAAACACTCGACATCTATGCACCGATCGCTGCTCGACTGGGTATATACTGGATGAAGAATGAACTTGAAGATACGTCATTTATGTATCTTCAACCGGAAGAATACTCAAAAATAAAAGCCCTGGTCAGCAAGGATAAAGATGAACGCGAAAAATATATCGAAACTGTAAAGAACTATATCAAAAATAAGATGGATGAATATCATCTCACATGTGAAGTTTTGGGGAGGTATAAATATTTTTATAGCATTTATCAAAAGATGACCAAGCAAAACCTCACGTTTGATGATGTATATGATGTGATCGCGTTTCGAATAATCCTTGATACAATCCCTCAATGTTATGAGGCGCTTGGATTGATCCACGCACTTTGGAAACCTATTTCAAAGAAATTTAAGGATTATATAGGAATTCCTAAGCCAAATATGTACCAGTCCCTGCATACCTCGGTTATTGGCCCTTTTGGAGAGCGGATGGAGATACAAATCAGAACAAAGGAAATGGATAAAATTGCCAAATCAGGTATCGCGGCACATTGGAGTTATAAAGAGGGCAAGAAGATTGATGAAGACATAAGTAAAAAATTTTCCTGGATTCAGAATTTGGTAGAAAACCAAAAAGAATTCAGAGATCCTGTTGAATTCATTGAAAATGTCCGTATCGATCTTTTCCCTGATGAGGTTTATGTTTTCACTCCTCGTGGAGATATAAGATCCCTGCCAAGGGGAGCCACACCTGTTGATTTTGCGTACTCCATTCACTCTGAAGTAGGGAACCAATGTACCGGAGCTAAAGTAAATGGCAGTATGGTGCCTCTGCATTATAGATTAAAAACAGGTGATACAATCGAAATTGTTACATCAAAAAACCACCATCCGAGTAAAGACTGGTTAAAGTTTGTCAAAACGGTAAAGGCCCGTTCAAGAATAAGGCAATGGATTAAGACTCAGGAAAAAGATCGAAGCCTCACTCTTGGAAAGGAGATGTGCGAAAAAACGTTTCGAAAAAACAGCCTGAATTTTAATACGCTCTTAAAATCTGGTCAGATGGAAAAAGTGGTGGAGCATTTTGGGTTTAAAAAAGTGGACGATCTCATTGCCAGTGTTGGCTATGGCAAAATAACACCTTTGCAAATCGTAGGAAGAATCATACCCAAACCAGAGCCAGAAATGGAGGAGGAGTCTCTTTTAAATAAGATTCTTGGGAGGGTGCGAAAAAAGAGGCCGGGATCTGGTGTTAGTGTCAAGGGGGTTGATGATATACTGATAAAGTTTGGTAAGTGCTGCCAGCCTGTTCCAGGTGATTCGATTACGGGTTATATTACTCAGGGCTTTGGTGTTACCGTACACAGAACGAGTTGTGTTAACGCCTTGAAAATGAATCCTGAAAGACAAATCGAAGTTGAATGGAACACTGATAATATAGAAACATATTCTGTTAAAATTCAAGTCACTTCTTATGACCGCGTGGGTTTACTGGCTGATATTACATCCGTTATTAGTAAAAATGAGGCCAATATACTAGGTGTAAACACAAAGATCCTCGATAATAAAACTGTAGACGGTTGTTTTACTATTTCGGTTAAAGATACAGTACAGCTAAAAAAGGTTATGTCGGATTTAAAAAAGATAAAATTGGTTCATCATGTACGGCGGCTTGACGGGTAAGAATTTTAAAGCGCAATAAATATCACTACCTTTGCTTAGTGTCCTTAGGGTGCTTTTGTAACGGCACCAGCCTTTATACAGCTCGTGCATACGGACATCCGTCTGACTCTTCCTTTATCCACTGCTTTTACATTTTGCAAATTGGGATTGAAGCGGCGCTTTGTAACATTATGGGCATGGCTCACATTATTCCCAACCATTGGTTTTTTCCCGCATATTTCACAAATCTTTGACATGAACATTTCTCCTAGAGATATATATAATTTCAAACAATACGATTGAGGGCTATTACACTAAAATAGAATTCGTGTAAAGTGTTTTTATTATAAAGGTTCTTGTTTTTTTATACCTGTTGTTGTTGCTTGCAAGATAGACGTTTGTATCGATGTCTTTAATTTTTTTCCTCTTTTAAGGATAATTCAGCTAACGTCATGTAATCAAGAGCTTGTTTGTGAATACCAACATCTGGATAGTTGGTAACAATATTTCTAAACCGATGGAAGGCCGCTTTATAATGTTTGCTTTTGTAATAAAAAATACCAATATAAAACTCATTGCCAGCCAGGCTTTTTAGGCATTCATCAATTTTTTCTTCTGATTTGTATGTATATTCACTCTCCGGGAAATGTTTTTTCAGTTGTCCGAATGTATCAAGTGCTTTTCGTGCTGATGTTTGATCCCTGTCAATGGTTGCTATTTGTTCAAAATAGCACAGTCCTATATGATAGATGGCTTGAGGTACAGCTTCATTTCTGGGGTGAAGATTGATAAATTGTTCATATGCTTCTATCGCCTTATCATATTCTCCCAGCTTGTAGTTGCAATCGGCTATTTTAAGTTCCGCTAGCAATGCGTATCGGCTGAAAGGATACCAATCTTTTAATTTATCAAATTTTTCTAGCGCCTTCTTATATTTTCCTCTTTCAAATTCTTCCATACCGTCTAAGGCCAACTGCCGGGATGTTTCTTCTTCCTCGGGGCCAAAATACTTGTTAAGCATGTATTCAAGATCAAGGGCGGCGCATCCTGAACATAACATTAATATCATAATGCCAATCGTTAGCTTTTGTTTCATTAAAACCTCATTTTGTTATTTTTTCCAGATAGTTCTCGGCTGAATATACTGCCGTGGCTGCGTCACCGACAGCTGTAACGATTTGACGGCATAGGGGATTTCTAACATCACCTGCAGCGTATACACCAGAGACAGAAGTTTCCATTGACAAATCAACAATGATGAAACCGGATTTGTCTACATGGATAGTGTCTCCAAGAAATTTAGTGGTCGGATCAGTGCCTACCCATATAAAGCAGCCATCCACGGAAAGCGTTTGTGTTTCTTGGGTTTTGACATTTTTTACAGTAAGGCTTTCAACATCAGTTAAACCGCCGTTAATACTGGTAACAACGGAATCCCATATGAGTTCAATTTTATCATTTTCAAGGGCGCGTTCCTGCAGGATCTTAGTTGCCCGGAGCTCATCCCTTCGATGAATGAGGTAAACTTTTTTGGCGAATTTTGTCAGAAATAAACTTTCTTTTACTGCGGTATCGCCACCTCCTACAGCAGCAACAACGCGGTCTTTGAAAAAAGGTCCATCACAGGTCGCACAAAAAGATACCCCTTTGCCGGAAAACATGTCTTCGCCTGGAATGCCAAGTTTTTTGGGAGAGGCTCCGGTAGCTAAGATAATTGTATGGGCGGTAACAGTTTTATCGTTTAGATGGATCTTTTTGATCGGCTCAGCCAGATCAAGTGAAACCACTTCATTTGTTTCAATCGTAAGACCAAAGCGTTTTGCCTGATCGGCCATTCGTTGCATGAGTTCAAACCCGTTCAGGCCTTCAGGAAAACCAGGATAATTTTCTACCCAGTCAGATACAATAACCTGACCCCCAAGAGCCGCTTTTTCAAGCAATACGACATTCAGCCTTGCCCTTGCTGCATAAAGTCCAGCGGTAAGTCCTGCAGGTCCACCTCCAATAATAACAAGATCGTAATCAACTTCAGACATGTGAGCTATTTCCTAAAGAAGGTTGTTAATCGCGTCTTCGAGTTGTGTTTTCGCGACAAGTCCTATTATCTGATTAACAAGGTCTCCTTTATCGAAAAAGATAAGCGTTGGGATTGACTTTATGCCATACTTGTTCGGTGTGACAGGGTTGTCATCAACGTTGCATTTCACAAATTTTATTTTATCGCCAAATGTGCCTGAGAGGTCTTCGATAATGGGTCCGATCGCTTTGCAGGGGCCACACCACGGCGCCCAAAAATCAACCAGAACCGGCTTTTCTGATTGTAATACTTCACCATCAAAACTACTGTCGTTAATTTCCAAAATACCGTCAGCCATAAAATTAGATCCTTTCTGTTTCTATAATTTTGTTAATAGTAATTAAAAATATAGTACTCTGATTCGGCATTGTCAAGTTTAAGGATAATGGCGCTGATAGCTCCAGCTGATAGTGCCAGCGGGCAGCGGTAATTTATTTAATCAATTTTGTTTTATAAAGATATGCAGGATATATTCCTCCGGAGATCCAAGTATAATCAATCCGTCTATTCATGGCATAAATCTCATATAGGCCGAAAAGGGAGATACTGCCAGGATCTGAGTTGTTGATTGCATGGATTTGTTTTAATATCTCCAGCCTTTTTCCCATATTTGTTTCTTTGTTTTGAGCGGCAATCAACTTGTCCATTTCTTCCTGATTGGGTCTATCCGTGTAATAACAGTAAGTAGAAGTACTTCCCATCCCAAGCGCCAGATGCGCATTTGGATCTTGGTCAACGGCAAAAGCAGAAAGCGCCATATGGCCAGCCCTTGGGTCCTTGTTTCTGGCGTATGTTAAATAGGTTCCGTATTCAAGTTGTGTTATCATCGCGTTTATGCCGATATTTTTCATATATTTTTGGAGAATCGTTGCCACGATCGGCGCGTTGGGCATAACACTGGTATATGTGATAACCAAAGGTGTTCCATGTTCATAGTTTGATTCTTTTAATAATTTTCGTGCTTTTTCAAGGTTGTATTCAATTTTAAAGCCGGGATCATAACCGATTTCACCCTTATTTGCCCATGTATACAATGGATAGCCTTGTTTAAAAAATACTTTATCAACGATTTGGCGCCGGTTAATGGCATAGCTGATGGCCATCCTTACCTTTCGATCTTTTAATTCAGGGAAAAATGATGGTTTAATGGAAAGGTAATAAAGGCTTGGGACCTGGGCTTTTTTTATTTTTATATGGGGATGCCGTTTTAACTCTGCTACCTGATGCGGCAAAACATTGTAGATCAGATCAAGCTCTTTGGTTTCGAGCATCGCCAGACGGGTAATTGGATCAGGCACGATGAGAAATCGAATTTCATTGAAATCGGGTTTATATTCAGCATGATTTTTAACTGTTTCAAGGGTTATATATTCCCCCCTTTTCCTTTCTTTAAACTGGAATGGGCCGCATCCAACAGGGTGAGAACGAAACTTTTCCTTTCCGACGTTTTCATAATAGTTTTTTGAACTGACACCCATCCACATGGTGTCCTGCCATGGCGCGAAAGGTTCTTCAAATCGATAAATCAGTGTATGCTCATCCACAATTTCCACTTGAGAGATTTCGCTGAATATACCCGCATATACATTGGCGTTGTCCGGCATTTGTGTCTGTTCAACAGAAAATTTGATATCCTCCGGGGTTAAAGGATCTCCTGTATGAAATTTATACCCCTTTTTAAGTTTGATGAGGATGTCTTTCCCATTTTCCAGTATTTCTACGGATTCAGCCAGACTCATCCTTCGCAGTCCGGTATCCGGATTTGCGGGACCCATTAATCCGGGGGTGATATTGCCCGTTACTGGCAACTCGTTCCAGGTTTTGAATTCAAACGGGTTAATGGTCTCAGGATCGGTATATAATCCTACTCGAAGCACTTTTTTTTGAGCCACAGCAGCCGAACCTGAAAAGAACAGGAGTACAAATGCCAGAAGAATCAACTTTAAAAAGAATTTATATTTCATAGTTACCCCCCAATCTAATTGTTTGGAGTTGCTTTCATACCATATTTTGAGATATTTTACGAATTAATTCAATATTTAAAAAACCGATACTTATGTGTCAAAGTAGAAAGCGCGTAAACGTCTATTATTCGTTTCTGTTTCTTGTGCCAAAAGACACTTTTTGCTCTATTGAGAACATTCTAAACACTGTGAAAATTCTTTATACAACCGATATACATGCGAGTCCCGACCATCTTTTTTCAATGCTTTCCATTGCAAAAAATGAGGGTGTTGATAGTATTATCGTCGGTGGCGACCTGATCCCTCATCATTTGCCGGATGAGCGACAATCCAACATACTGAAAGCGCAGGCAAAATATTTAAAGGACATATTTGTGCCAGCCATCATGAATTTCAGGGAACAAAAGGATATCTGTATCTATCTTGATATGGCCAATGATGATTATATCTGTAACAGAGATATCCTTCAGGAGCACAATAATGATTTGTTTCACCTCCTGCACATGGAGAAGCATCATTTAACAGATACTGTTGATATTGTCGGGTATATGGTTGTTCCGCCAACACCTTTCAACAGAAAGGACTGGGAAAAGCCCGATACTCCTGAATTTCCTTTTTCCCCGGGCAATCAAGTCCAGTTATCTGGCCATATTTCATCAAATGGCATCCTGGAAAAGGCAGTTATTGATTTAAATTCAAGTGATACGATTGAACGAGATCACCATCAGCTATCTGAAATAATAGATAAGCCTTTTATTTTTGTTTCGCATACTCCGCCATACAGAACACCTCTTGATGTTATTTATAATGGGTTGCATGTAGGGAGTTTGAGTGTCAGGCACTTTATAGAGAAATGGTCAAAGGCTGGAAAAATAATTGCGTCCCTTCACGGGCATATTCATGAGTCACCCGGACGTTCAGGAGAAATAAGTACTAAAATTAACAATGTGTTATGCATTAATCCAGGACAGGAAAGCGGTAGATCCTCAAAGTTTAGATACGTGATCCTTCAGTTAACGGGTGCATTCTCTTCGGGTATTGAGATATTAAAAACAGAAGCAGGTGCATGTGTTAAATAGAGCAATGATACAAAATTTTGTATGATTCGGGTGGAAAAATATGATTTTTTCATAGTTTTTTTCTTTAATATCAAAAGATTATATAAAATCATCAGGAGAGGCGAACATGAGCAAAAAAATTAAGATCGGTGCGCTTATATCAGGAGGGGGGACAAACCTTCAGGCCATTATCGATTCTTGTGAATCCGGAAAGATTGATGGTGAGATGATTTTTGTCGGATCGGATAATCCTGAAGCGCGAGGGCTTCAAAGAGCCAAAAAACACACCATCTCTACTTTTGTTGTTGATTATAAAAAGGTTGTTCAGCTCTATAAAAACGAATCGGATGAAACTCAGCCCCCTGAGGATTTTAATCTGGATGAAATATTTTCAAAACAAAATCTTTTTACAAATGACCGCGATATCAAAAAGACAACACAATATTTTGTAACACGGGCGATTGCCGAGGCGGAACTGCTCGATAAAATAAAAACTTATCCGGTGGATCTTCTGGTTCTTGCGGGGTTTATGAGGAATTTAACCCCATATTTTATTGATAGATTTAATATTAACCCGAATCATCCACGCATCATGAATATTCACCCCGCATTACTCCCTGCGTTTCCAGGCGTTGATGGCTATGGAGACACATATAAATACGGCGCGAAAGTGGGGGGTTGTACCGTTCATTTTATTGATTATGGCGAAGATTCCGGCCCAATTATCGGTCAGAAAGCATTTTCTATAGCACCGAATGACACCATCGAAACAATAAAGGAAAAGGGCCTAAAGCTCGAGTGGGAGCTTTACCCTGAATGCATTCAGCTTTATGCTCAGGGATGTTTGGAAACTATGAAAATGTCGTATACGCTGGAAAGTGGGCAGGCGTATACAAGAACAATTGTAAAAATTAACTAGTGCCCATCCATAAATTGCTATTTTTCCCGATTTCTTTGTCAGGTGGAACATCCGCCATCGGACTTTGGCGGATTAATCCTCGAAATACTCAATGTATTCCTCCGGTTAATCCGCCTGAGGCGGATCGCCTTCCTTGAATTCGAACAAAATATCTAATTTCTGGACGGACACTAACCAGTGACAAGTCCGCCTCTGCTACAAACTACGTCGAGACAAGTAACGAGTAAATAGTGACTCGTCGGACTGAGCTTAGTGTATTTGGGAAAAAGATTAAAAAACTGTTTAATGCTGTATTGTTTGAAATGGTTGAATAAACAATCAAATCACATTTTGAAGCACTTTTAAGAGAAACGGGAAGGCGATAAATGTCCCTATAGAGCTTCCGATGTTAGCAAACACCACTACCAGCAGAATTCGGGTCACCTTATTTTTCCAGAAACCTTTAAATGAGAGGATGTCTTCCGGAAGGTTTTCCAAATCCCGTACTTTTGGTTTTCTTGATAACGCCTCCACCAGACCAGCCACCCAGCCCGCTGCGATCATGGGATTTAAAGAAGTTAAAGGGGCCGCGAAAATTGCAGATAAGATGGTCAGCGGATGCGCAAGAGCGATGACGGCGCCAAGTCCTGCAAAAAAGCCATTCGCCAGGATCCACCACATAATCATATCCGTTCCCGCTTTAGATCCCCCGTAAAAAAAACCGAGAACAAAAAGCGCCAAAATGGCCATGGGGAGAATCCATTTTAACGTACCTGATATTTTTCTTTTTGGCGGGAATTCTTCCAGGGTTTGAATATCGATGTTATCATTGAAATGCTCTTTTATGCCTGGCACATGGCCAGCGCCGACAACGGCCAGGATCTTATCTCCCGGTGCGGTTCTGATCTTGTATGCGAGATATTCATTTCTTTCATCGATTAATATCTTTTTTAAAGCGGGAAGTGATTTTCCGATTTCTGAAAGGAGCGATTCAAGCATATCCTCCTGCTTCATTAATTCCACATCTTCTTCTTTAATATCCTCTATTTCGCTTGCGGATAAAAGTATTTGAAACATCAGTTTGATCTTACCAAAAAAACCCATGGCGCGCCATGTCCGTGCAAGAGTGGTCCGTATGTCTCTGTCAGCGAGATGGATGGCTGCACCCACTGCCTCACCGGTTTCGATGGCTTTTAACATTTCTTCACCGGGATTGATGCCCAGTTTTTTAGCGATTCGTTTCTGAAAAGAGGCAAGAAGAAGATTCGCCAACAACAGGAAGGATTTCTTTTCTTTAATCACTTTTATAATATCCGTATCCTGCCATCTTTCCTTTTGCCGGATGGACTGAAACCGTGATTCGCACAATTCCACGCAAACTGTATCCGGTTTTTCTTCATTAATAGTCTCAATAACGAGTTTTACGCTCTCTTTAGAAACATGAGCGGTCCCCAATAAGATGATTTCTTTGTCTTGATAGTTGAGTTTGTGTATCATATTCAGTTATTTCTGGTATTTTTATTTATTCTATAATTGATAAAGTTGCCTACGCATAGTATATATGTTTAATTAAAGCAAGTTAGTTTCCGTCCCGCCACAGCGGGACGGAAAACTACTCATTTCTGGATTGGAAACACCTTTCAGTAAATATCTGATAAAATGTAATTGAGCATGCTTATACATGATGACATATTTTCCTTGGAAGGGTTTGGCGGAAAGCTTCGCCTGGCAAACGGTAAGTGCCGGCTGAAGATATTTGATCTTTCAAAAGGCAGTGGAAAGGGGTTGGCGCATATTCGGCCCCTTATTGTCATTGTTTCAGATATTCCGGACAGCGGCATGTCTGTTCGAAGCTGCAGCAGCCATATAGCGACCATGGTTACTAAAGAATTTGGTATGGATCCAAACCGCATACTGTTTATAGAATATTATCCATCTACGTCGTATGGGGAAAATAAAGAAAATGTCATTCCGGAAAGATACGAAGCTATTGACTTTACATGGTACCAAGATAAGGCTTTAGAACCGAAATACAGAAAATTAACATCACCTATGCTGGAAACGGTAAAGGAGCTGAATGAGAGACCTCAATAGGGGCTATTTTAAATATTCTTCAATCATATCCTGGGTTATTCCCCGATGCACGCATATGTCTCGGAAAAAATGTCCGCTTTTTCGCACATGCCGTTTTTGAGTATCATAATCCACATCAATTAGGCCGAATCTTGCGCTTAATCCCTCAGCCCATTCAAAATTGTCCATCAGGGTCCAATGATAATAACGCTGAACATCAACCTTGGCTTCGCATAATTTTTTAACCTGCAGGATATGATCATAAATATATTTTGTCCGAAAGGCGTCACTTTTATCACAGGTCCCGTTTTCAGTAATAAAGACAGGTTTTTTAAAACGGTCGTAATAGCGTGCGCACAGAGTATATAATCCATCCGGATAGATTTCCCATCCAAGATCATTGACCGGGGCTCCTTCCATCACTTCAGTTTCACTAAACAACTGCCCGAAATTTAAAGGATTAAAAGAGACGATATCACGGGTGTAATAGTTTATCCCGAAAAAATCCTGATAATCTCCCCTGCCAAAAGGATATCCTGACCCAAGGGGCCACAGGAGTTTTCCTTCAGCCATGCCGGTGATAAAAATATCGTGAAACACTCTTTCCAGAATTGAGCATATTGTTTTTTCGACAAAGCTCTTATTTTTTGGCTGAAATATTCTCAAATGATGACATGTGCCGACCTTGACATGCCTTAATCCCTTTTCACTCGCAAGGGCATGTATTTTTTTGTATACGGCAATATGTGATGCAATCATATTTTTTGCACCGTTGAAGTACATCCGAATACTCTGCTTTCCGGGCGGCCATGTTCCATACACATATCCAAATATAAGGTAAACGTTTGGTTCATTTATTGTAACCCAATCTGAAACCAGATCGCCAAGGTTATTAAAAGCATATTCCGCATAATCGCAGAAATGTCTAACAACATCATTGTTCATCCATCCGCCGCTATCCTCAAGCCAGAGAGGGTTGGAAAAATGATGAAGCGTTATAAGAGGGATTATTCCTGCGTTTTTCAGTTTGATAATTTCGTCACGATAATGATTGATTGCATCACGGCTGAATTTTTCTTTTTCCGGTTCAATACGGCTCCATTCCAGGCTCAACCTGTACGTATCAATATTCATTTGTTTCATTAGTTCTATGTCTTCATCTATCCTGTTCCAGTGATCATCAGCAATTCCGCAATTCGTTCCGTCTGCAATATTGCCTTTCTGATGTGACCATCTGTACCAGCTGTTATTTGTATCTCCGCCTTCAATCTGTGCAGAGGCTGTAGCCACACCGAGCATGAATGTTTCGGGCAAATCAAAAGGTTTCATTTGTGCTTTCCTCCAGTTCGCAATCGTCTTTCTTTATTATTGAAAACAGGGCGGTTATAAAACATCGGTTTTTCAATATATATAGCTAAAAGGATAAAAATCGTCTTGTTTCATCGGAACGTAAGCGGGTTCGCATTTTTATGCTTCATTGGGCAAAGTGTTTTTAAAATTGTAAACATTTCAAATCATAAAAAAGTCTGGATGCCATCAGGTGTGTTTACCTGCTTGATGGCAGATAGAACTGTAATGAATAATAAAACGATGGGAATTTAAACAGTAATATTATATACAGAGAATACATATCCTCGTCAATGAGATGGATTCGGTAAAATTTAAACATGACACATTAGATCATCTTAAGATGACGATCGATAAGAGAGAGATGTGTCCATGGATGGTAAAAGGGGTATCAATAGAAACGGAACTATAAAGGTGACGTAATCTACATTTTTTTGGTCATTTTCTATTGTGCGTGAAGGTGTTTTAAGTAAGATTAACAAGTTTTCCGGTTTTTAACTTGGAATAACACTGCCGCTGTCTTTCCCGATATTTACTATTGATTTACGAAATAGATATGGTAATTGAATCACCCACTGACATGTGAGTATTGGTTTTTATTTAGATTTTAACAAGATTTAATAATTTTAATTTCCCATTTAATGGGCTGGACATACACATTGAAATGGATGCTTTATTAGCACTTGAAGACGGACGAATATTCCCCTGCCGTTCCTTTACAGGAGAGGGAGAGGCTTGGGGTGAAGCCGTTTTTAATACAGGAATGACAGGGTATCAGGAGGTGCTGACAGATCCATCATACAGGGGCCAGATGGTTACCATGACGTATCCGTTGATTGGAAATTATGGCGTGAACCCTGAAGATGTTGAATCCGATAAGGTGCAGGTGTCGGCCTTTCTGGTTAGGGAATACCAGGATTCGCCCAGTAATTTCAGAGCCACCTCGACATTATCAGAATATCTAAAAAAAGAAGGGGTTCTGGGTGTTGAAAACCTTGATACCCGGGCTTTGACAAGGCATATCAGAACTGCGGGCGCTATGCGCGGATTTATATCAACTAAGGATCTGGATGCTTCGTCGTTGATAAACAGGGCAAAACAGGTACCCAGCTTAGTGGGCCGCGACCTTATTAAAGAAGTTACAACGGATAAGCCGTATTGCTGGATAAACGGTAAGCCGGTTTTCCCGGAACCGGGTGCTGATTTTTTCCAAGAAAATGTTTGGAAACATAAAGGGAAAAAGTTTTCTGTGGTCGCTTTTGACTACGGGATAAAATATAATATATTACGCTGTCTTGAAAATTCCGGGTTTGAGGTGATTGTGGTCCCCGCGTCAACGGGCGCCAAAGCCATTCAATCCATGAATCCGAATGGCATCTTCCTTTCAAATGGACCGGGTGATCCGGAGCCGTTGACATATGCCATAGAGACCATCCGGACATTGATCGGTTATCGACCCATTTTTGGTATTTGCCTGGGTAATCAAATTCTGGGTCTGGCCCTGGGCGGTAAGACATTTAAATTAAAATTCGGACATCGGGGAGCAAACCAGCCGGTGAAGAACCTTGAGAATGGTAGAGTTGAAATTACATCTCAGAATCACGGATTCGCTGTGGATATTGAGAGCATGAAGGAAAAAGAGATCGCGCTGACCCATATAAACTTAAATGATAATACATTTGAAGGATTTAAACACCGAAAGTATCCTGTCTTTGCTGTGCAATACCATCCGGAAGCATCACCGGGCCCGCATGACGCCAGGTATCTTTTTGATGATTTTAAGAAGATGATGGAGGCTGCATAGCATCAGATGCAGCTTAATGGATCATAAAAATCAATTCAGCCATTCCTGATGTTCAAATAACGATACGATTGTACATCCTATAGAGTCAATGAGGAGCGATCAGAAGAATCGATAGAAATGCCAAAACGTACAGACATACATAAAATTCTTATCATCGGCGCGGGTCCGATCATTATCAGCCAGGCCTGTGAGTTTGATTATTCAGGGACCCAGGCGTGTAAAGCCCTGAAGGAAGAGGGGTTCGATGTTGTGCTGGTGAACAGCAATCCCGCTACAATCATGACAGACCCGGAAATGGCGGATCGCACATACATCGAACCTGTCACGCCTGAGACGGTGGCAAAAATCATCGAGAAGGAACGGCCGGACGCTCTGCTCCCCACGCTGGGAGGACAAACAGGTTTAAATACCGCGGTTGAAGTCGCTAAAATGGGTGTTTTGGAAGATTTTAATGTGGAGATGATCGGCGCGTCGCTGGAATCCATCCAAAAAGCCGAAGACCGTGATCTTTTCCGCAAAGCCATGAACAGGATAGGTCTCAGGGTTCCAGAAAGCGGTATTGCGACCAATATGAAAGAGGTCAACGCGATCGCCGAAGATATCGGATTTCCCATCATTGTCCGTCCAAGCTTTACACTGGGAGGAACGGGTGGAGGTGCAGCGTTTAATCCGGAAGATTTGAATATTCTGGCAAAGACGGGAATAGACGCAAGTCTTATCGGGCAGGTGATGCTCGAAGAATCTGTACTTGGGTGGAAAGAGTATGAGCTGGAAGTCATGCGGGACGGCAATGACAATGTGGTCATCATATGTTCTATAGAAAATGTGGACCCCATGGGAATCCATACAGGTGACAGTATTACTGTGGCACCGGCTCAGACACTATCTGATAAGGAATATCAGGTCATGCGAAACGCCTCGATTGCAATTATGCGGGAAATCGGTGTTGATACGGGCGGTTCCAATGTTCAGTTTGCCGTAAATCCAAAAGACGGCGATCTGGTTGTTATTGAGATGAATCCACGGGTTTCGCGCAGTTCCGCGCTTGCATCCAAGGCAACAGGGTTTCCCATTGCGAAGATTGCCGCAAAACTGGCGGTGGGCTATTCACTGGATGAAATTCCAAATGATATTACTGGAGAGACCCTGGCCTCTTTTGAGCCGACGTTGGATTATTGTGTTGTTAAGATACCGCGATGTACATTTGAAAAAT
>JAFDFT010000174.1 GCA_019309685.1 Deltaproteobacteria bacterium | reverse complement strand
AAAGGATATTGTCATTTCATTTCCATTTTGTGCACCCTTCGGGAAAGCCGATGGCACGCCATCTCCTGTGTTGCCCAGGGTTTGCAGTAGCTGATTACGGCTTCACCCTGGACGCCATGAAGCTGACAGACTCTCACCTTTCGCTCAATTAGTGTGTCATTTTTCGTCAAGATGGTCAGGGGCGTTGAAACAATTATTTTAAAGTGGATTTTTTATCTTCATGCTGATATCCACACATCTCGCGGAATGCGTCAAAGCACCAACGGAAATAATATCTACCCCGGTGTCGGCAAGTTTAGGGAGATCATTTTTTGTAACGTTACCGCTTACTTCTATAACAGCCTTTCCGTCAATTAGGCTCACCGCTTCTTTGACTTGGTCTTCGTCCATATTGTCCAGCATAATGATGTCCGCACCTGCTTGAACTGCTTCTTTTGCTTGCTCAAGATCAGAAACTTCAACTTCTATTTTGATGAGATGGGATATTTTACTTCTTACTTCTTCAATGGATTGTTTAATACCTCCGCGGGCAGCAATGTGGTTGTCCTTGATAAGGACTCCGTCATACAAGCCCATTCGATGGTTATCGCCGCCGCCAACCCGAACCGCGTATTTTTCTAAAACGCGCCACCCCGGTGTTGTTTTTCTAGTGTCTGCCAGACGAACTTTTCTATTTTCCAACATATCCACGTAGGAACGGACCAGTGTGGCAATACCCGAAAGGCGCTGAAGAAAGTTTAACGCGGTTCGCTCACCAATGAGCAGTGCCCGCATGGATCCTTCAATTTTTAAAATGGCTTCACCTTTTTGGATGAAATCGCCATCTGTATAATTTGGTATTGTAACAATATTGGGATCAATGTGGTTAAATACCTGTTGAACAATATCAATTCCGGCAACCACAAGCGGTTCCTTGGCAATCATTTGACCGACTCCGGAAAGGGCAGGGTCAATAAGGTTGTCTGTTGTAATATCGCCTGACCCATAATCTTCTTTCAGTGCCAGATCAATGAGGTGAGCGGCTGTATTTATCATAAAAATTCGTACCCAATGAGTTTGGGAAAATCCTAGAAATTTCTCTACGCGTTAAAATGGCTATTAATTGTTCGCAAAACTTCTTGTCTTATCAAGATTTGTTTTTAGTTTATCTTGTTTTTCGATCAGCGCCAGATATTTTTTCTTTACTTTTTTGACGACATCATCCGGTGCTTTTGTAATAAAGCTATCGTTGTTTAGTTTTTTGGTAATGGTTGACAGTTCATTATCCAGTTTTTCCAGTTCTTTTTCAAGCCGACCGGCTTCTTTTTCAAAGTCAATGATTCCTTCCAGAGAAACAAATATTGACGCTCCGTCAATAACTGCGGCTGCCGCAAACTTCGGTCTTTCCTGGGGATCCGTTACAGTTAATGATTCAAGTTTGGCAAGGTCTAAAATAATATTTTCATATCTGTCCACTATTTCTGTAATTTGCGAATCAATAGTATGAATTGCAGCTGTAAGGGATAAGGATGGATTGATATTCATCTCGCCTCTTATATTTCTAATGCCTGTAATAACTTTTTCAATAATCTCCATTTCAACTTCCGCGTCTTTATTTTTCAGCTTTTTAGCCTTGCTTTCTTCATTGGCGGGGAATGCGGTTTTAAGAATTGAGTCTTCGGTGCCGGGGAACTTATGCCAAATTTCTTCTGTAACAAAAGGCATAAATGGGTGAAGCATAATAAGTATATCATGAAGTACTCTCCACATAACCGACATGGTTGACGTGCGACACCCTTTTTTATCCTTTTCGTAAAGAATCGGTTTAATGGCTTCCAGATACCAGTCACAAAATTCATGCCATACAAAATTATATATCGTTGATGCAGCATCGTTAAAACGATATTCTTCAAGCGCGTCTGTAACGGAGTCAATGATTGAATAAAGCCGTGAAAGTATCCATTTGTCAGGCAGGGAAAGATCTTTAAGAATGAGTTCTTTTTGTTCTTCTCCTAAGTGCATCAGTGCAAATCGCGCCGCATTCCAAAGCTTGTTGACAAAGTGACGGTATCCTTCTACGCGTTTTTCTGACATCTTGACATCTCTTCCCTGGGCGGCGAAAGCGGCCAGAGTGAATCTAAACGCGTCGGTTCCGTAATTATCAATAATGGTTATGGGGTCAATGACATTGCCTTTTGATTTGCTCATTTTTTTGCCGTCTTCATCACGGACAAGCGCATGGACATATACATCCTTAAAGGGAACATCATCCATAAAATGAAGCCCCATCATCATCATCCTGGCAACCCAAAAAAATAGAATATCAAAACCTGTCACCAGAACTGATGTTGGGTAAAAGCACTTTAGCAAGGGTGTTTTTTCCGGCCAGCCCATGGTGGAAAAAGGCCACAATGCCGAACTGAACCAGGTATCCAGAACATCGGATTCCTGAACAAGCTGAGTGCTGTCACAGGCAGTGCAGGATGTTGGCGTATCCATTGAAACGATAAGTTCATTACATGTTGTGCAGGTCCATGCCGGGATTTGATGTCCCCACCAAATTTGACGGGAAATACACCAGTCTCTGATATTTTCAAGCCAATCAAAATACGTATTGGCCCAGGTGTCCGGTATGATTTTAGTTTCACCGCTTTTTACGGCGGCAATAGCTTTTTCAGCTAGTGGTTTGGCTTTTACAAACCATTGCTCTGACAGATTCGGTTCTATAATAGTTTTGCACCGGTAGCAGTGTCCGATACTATGCATGTGGGGTTCAATTTTAACCAACAGCCCTTGTTCTTCAAGATCCTTAACTACTGCTTTTCTGCACTCCGTCCGATCAAGTCCCTGATATTTGCCAGCTTCAGACGTCATCTTTCCGTCATCGCCGATTACGACAATGCTGGGGAGTTTATGTCTGAGACCTATTTCAAAGTCATTTGGGTCATGTGCGGGTGTAATCTTGAGCGCTCCTGTTCCAAAGGACATATCAACGTATTCGTCTTTAATAATAGGGATTTCTTTATTCATCAGCGGAAGAATAACGGTATTATTCTTCAGCCCCACATAGCGGTTGTCATTTGGGTTTACGGCCATTGCGGTATCGCCCAGCATAGTTTCAGGACGGGTGGTGGCGATGATGAGGCCTTTAGTGCTGTTCGGGTAAGGGTACCGAATATGATAGAGATTTCCATTTACTTCATCATGATCAACTTCAAGGTCGGCAAGTGCTGTATGGCATCTGGGACACCAGTTGATGATGTATTTTCCCCGATAGATAAGGCCTTCATTATAGAGCTGAACGAACACTTTTCGTACTGCTAATGACAATCCTTCATCCATCGTGAAACGTTCACGCTGCCAGTCACAGGAAGCACCCATCCTTTTTAACTGATTGATAATTGCGCTGCCGTATTTTTCTTTCCATTGCCAAACTGCTTCAATGAATTTTTCTCTGCCGAGTTGATGGCGGTGAGTGTTTTTGCTGGCAAGCATTTTTTCAACAACATTTTGTGTGGCGATCCCAGCGTGATCGGTTCCCGGCATCCAAAGGACATTGTCGCCCTTCAAACGTCTATACCGGCAAAGGATATCCTGAAGTGTAATATTAAGCGCGTGTCCCATATGAAGAACGCCTGTAACATTGGGCGGCGGGATGACAATGGAATACGTTTTTTGTGTTTTATTTTCACTGGCAGCGAATAACTGTTCTTTTTCCCAGAAATCGTACCATCGTTTTTCTACTTCATCGGGCTGGTAGGATTTATCAAGTATAACTGAACCCATTTATTTTTGCTCCTTCAGTTGTGTGCTGAATCGAAAAATTTATTGTAATTTATATGTATTGAGATGCAGTCGCAGTCATTTTTCTCATATAGTATATTTATTAAATTGCAGTGACACGGGTATTGAAAACATGATGATAGTACTACCTCAAAAGAGCGTAAATAAAATGAAAACCCTTTAATAATTATGTATGGTTTAAGCGTATAACTCGTTTTATTCAGGTTTTTGCATATCTTCTATGGATGAGGTATAAATACCATTTTAATTTTCATTTTATTTACCCTACGGGAAAGCCGATAATACCCCATCTTCTGCGTTATCAAGGAATCGCAGTATATTATTACTGCTTCACCCTTAATGCTTTGTCGGAGCGAAGCGTAGATCCTGTCGCCGGGCAAGCTGGAGCATTCTCAACTTTTGCTCAATTGAGATGCAAAGGTTTTAAAATTGAAAAGGGGATTATTTAATAATCCCCAGGATAATCTTGATGACTGCGTAAAAAGTCCAATTTCAGCGTTGCGCTGTCCCGCTAAAGCGTGAAAATAGATCTTTTTACTTTGCCCCCATTGATTTTTTCCAAGACCATCAATTTTAATTATTTTAAATGTCACCAGGCGGTTGCGTCAACCTGCTATTAAATTTTATGAATCGCCATCGCCCGTTGTTCCTTTAAGCAATTCTTTTTTTATTTTATCAATATCCGTTTGCACTGCTTTCTCGATGACATCAACGATCAGGTTATCAATTTTTTGTCCAAATAATTTTTTAATGACTTTTTCCAAAGCTGCTTCAAGCTGTTCGGGTTGAAAAGAAACAGGCTCAGGAGAAATAGTTTGTGCACGTTGGTCTGTCTGAAGGGAATCAAATTCCATGCTTTCAGGCACTCCGGTGTCCAATTGTCCCTGTTCGGTTTCTAAATTTTCAACATCAACCTCAAAGGCCAACGCAACTTCATCGTCAACTTCCGCATCCTTAGCCATGTTAACGTCTGACTCTAAATTCATACCAAGTGAATCAGCGATATCTTTATCCGCGGTGCTTTCTGTCTCCAATTGGTCGCTTTCGGCAGGACGGTAAGTATTTGATTCTATGAAAGTTTTTTCAACAGCAGGGGGTTCGGTTTTAGTCTCTTCAAGCAAAACCATATCGCTGTCGTCTTCCATAGAAGGCTCTTCGATAAAAGCAGCAGTAACGTCTGTGGTAGTTTCTTCCTCCACTTTTTTGTCTTCCGGTTTAGTGAGCACCGCCAGTTCTTCATCAGCATTTTCCATGGATTCACCGGAAAAAACAGTATCATTAAACATTTCCTTCTCTATCTGCGGTGATGATTCATCTATTTCCGTAAGCACGGCCAGCTCTTCATCATCATCTTCAGAAGGCTCATTAGCGAAAACTGTGTCGTCAAACATTTCACTATCTTGACTTGCCGGCTCTTCTTTTTGCTGGGCAAGCATGTCTGGTTCCTCATCAATATTTTGATCGCTTGCTTTAGCTGGTTCATCAGCGAAAACAGTATCCGAAAGGATATCATCATCTTCTATATACGCTTCATCTCCGCTGTCAGTAAAAACAAAGAGGTCTTTATCGTCTGAGGAAAGATCGTTCTCAGAAGCTGGTGCTTCATTAAAATTTTGTGCAGATACAGATGGTTGTTCTGTAGACGGTTGTTCCACAGTATCTGTAAGTTCGATAATGTCCTCCTTGTCGTCAAGAAACGATGTACTGTCATCAACTTGATCAAAAAAATTGGGATCATTTTCAGTGGGTTCATCCAAGAAATCAGCGGGTTCAATGATTTCTTCTTCGGATTCATCAACAGAGGCGTCATCTGGATCAGTCAGTTCAATAATTTCCTCGTCACTGTCTTGAATGTCATCAAGGTCTTCTTTTTTATCGTTCATAACAAATGGGTCTTCAGAAGGGTTTGTTTCCCCAAAAGAATTATCGGGTCCATCTTTTTCTGTCATGCTAACCCCCGTTT
>JAFDFT010000173.1 GCA_019309685.1 Deltaproteobacteria bacterium | reverse complement strand
TTTGAGTCGAAGGTGATCCAATATTTGGGATTTAAGAAACTCTTTTGGAGGTCAAATGAACTGATTTGCAAAAACCCTAAATATTGGGTCACCAAAAAATATCTGAATATGAACTTAGATATGCCCTTTCGAAAACAGGCATTATCTCCACTAAACAGAGAACAAGCCCAGGATAAGCTGAACTTTCGCAACAACCAAATACATTAAAGATTCAGGTATTAAGTTACAGAGTCAACAAGCGCAATAATTTGTCTACGTGAAAAATACTGATTTTTTGATTGTTCGTATAAGGTTTTTACATCTTTGTCATCACATGTGTTGGGAAAGCGCTTAATAAGCTCGTAGGCCCACCTGTCATACATTTTTTCTTCAATAAACCTCCTGCACCATTTTTTATAAAGATAACCAAGCAGAAATGCCAGCAGGGAGACGTTTGGCTCCGACAGGAAGCGGATGTACTCAAAATCGACAACTTTGTATGTATTTTCTTTTATGGGAGAAAACATAATATTTTTTGAACTGAAGTCGCTGTGAAAGATTCCATTACTAAAGAGATCGTTTATGACGGAGGCTGTTTTATCTAATAATTTTTGTTTTGCGGAATCTGTTTCAGCTTCATCAAGCGCGTCAGAAAGGGTTTCGTACTCAGAAAGATACTCAAGTATGACGATATACGAATCAATAAGAAGCCCTTTTCGGACTTCTCCAATCGCGTAAATATCAGGACAGTTGATGCCGGTTTTTTTCGCTTTTAACAGGTTGAGAACTTCCGCAATACCAAACCGATATCCGTAATATTTATGTTTTAATCCAAGGGTTTCCTTTATTTTTTGTTTGATATGCCGAGCATGTTGGATCTTAAGAAATACAGGTGCTGGGCAGGTAAACGGATGATCATAAGAAAATGAAATATGGCTGTGCTTCGAAGATGATTTTTCGATTAGCATATTTTCAAATTCATGAGAAATTTTCCTGATAAGAGGAAGATAGATTTTATCCGAGTAACACCACCTGAAATTTCCATCCCTAAGGTAATGAAAGTCATGAAATAATTTTTTTATCATTTTGTTTGGCCCAGCAGATTATTCAGTTCTTGGGCTTTGATGTCTGTTATGGTTCCACCAGCCTTTGCCAGGCCGATAGTGTAAAGACCCAATGCGTTATAAAGGCTGAGAATTTCAGGCGCCTTATCGTTGATTCCGTTGATGTGTCTTGTAATGGTTTCAATATCCCCACGGGCGATAGGGCCGGTGAGCGATTTAATTGTACCGGATTTTTCGATATTAGACAGCGTGCCTGAGATGAGAGGGGACAAGACCGCGAACACATCGTCTTTAGATATTCCCGCTTTTTCCATTAATTTGAACGCGGCATCCTGTAATGCGACAAGGTAATTGCAAGCGACAACGGCAGCGGCATGGTATAGGATTTTACTATCTGTTTTTATGGTTAAACAGTTTGAGCCCAGATCATTTGATATTTGAGTGGCGACTGTAACGGCTTTTTCATCTCCTTCTACTGAAATCACAATACCTTCAAATGTATTTCCTGAACTTTCCGCGGAAAAACTTTGGAGCGGATGCATAGAACCAATATTTGTTCCACATTCCAGGGCTGATGATAAAATAGTTGAAGGGTGGGCTCCGCTGCAGTGAAGAACCACAGCGTCGCTTTTAAAGCCTTTGTTTTTGGCGAGTTGAGTACAAACGTCAGCGATGACCCCGTCAGGCGTTGTAATAAAAACAATATCAGCATTTTTGGTTATTTCCCATGAATGACTCGTAAAATTCTTTGTACCAATAATACTGGCGGCCTTTTCAGCAGAATCCATGCTTTGTGTTGAGATACCGGTAAGGCTGTAGCCGACGGATTGAAGATGCTTTCCAAGCGCTTTTCCTACTCTACCGCACCCTACAATGGCAAAAGATGGTTTCATAATTACCTCCTGGAAGATTACTGAAAACGGTTATAGTTTTTTTATATTGGTAATCAATAAATGGAACTTATTTGATCTCGGTTATTGTTGGTTCGATATTGCCTGAATTTTATCTGAAGCATACAGATTCCCCAAAGCGCATTCCCTTTACATGTCAGGATGCTTTGACCTGTATCCAATACCACGAATCCATCTTAAACCAAAGCCGTAAGCAGGAGACTTTGATTTTTGATAGGAATCATGGACAATTTAAGCCAAATATTAATATTGACTAATGGATAATCACTACGATAACATTATCAAATTATACAAAAATTGTCCAAAAATTGTTCTAGAAACTTAAACAGAACTGCAAATAGAAGTGTTTTGAAAAGGGCAAACATATCAAGATGGTACATTTGATCAGAGGATTTAAAGATATACTTCCAAACGAAGTAGAAATTTGGCAGCATATTGAGAAAACCGTCAAGATGATTTTTGAAGATTTTGGGTTTTCGGAAATACGTCTTCCAATTTTAGAGCGAACTGAACTTTTTTCACGAAGTATCGGGGAAGATACCGATATTGTAGAAAAGGAGATGTATACATTTGCTGATAGAAAGGGAGATCTCATTACCCTTAGGCCAGAAGCGACAGCTTCAGCGGTACGGTCCTATATTCAGCACAAACTCTACGCGGTTGACCCTATTCAGAAATTTTATACCATCGGTCCGATGTTTAGAAGAGAACGGCCGCAAAAGGGGCGGTATCGGCAATTTTACCAGATTAACGCGGAAGTTTTTGGGGTAGAATCACCTTTTATTGACGCACAGCTTATTTATATGCTGATGTTGTTGTTTTCAAAGTTGTCTGTTGATGATATTTCTCCGCACATAAATTCTTTGGGGTGTCTTGCGTGCAGGCCGAAATTCAAAGAAGCGCTGGTAACCTTTTTATCAGGCAAAACCGATCAATTATGTTCAGACTGCAAGCGGAGAAAAGACAAAAATCCATTAAGAGTGCTTGACTGCAAGGTCTCTTCCTGTCAGGAAGCTTTGGAGGGTGCTCCGGCGACGCTGGACCATTTATGTGATGGGTGTCGGGAGCACTTTGAAAAGGTAAAAGATCTGCTTGAGAAATTAAAGGTTGAATTTGTTGTAAACAAACGACTGGTAAGAGGTCTTGACTATTATACCCGGACAACGTTTGAAATCCAGACAGGTTCTTTGGGCGCTCAGAGCGCGGTAGCTGGGGGTGGAAGATATGATAATCTCGTAAAAATCCTTGGCGGACCTGATACGCCAGCTATTGGTTTTGCCATTGGGCTGGATCGGCTGGTGGAAATAACTAATCTTAAAAAGGACGTGTATGAAAAAAGACTCAATGTTTTTATTGCAACCCTTGGAGAAAACAGCAGGGAAATGGCATTTGAATGGGCTTGTGATTTAGGCAGCTCGGAAATGAGTGTTGAAATAGATTTTAGCAACAGAGGATTGAAAGGATTGATGAAGCGGGCAGACAGATTAAAGGCTGAATATGTGCTGATTGTTGGCGATAAAGAGCTGGAAGAAGGATCTGCTGTGCTCAGAAATATGAAAACAAAAGAACAGGTTTCGGTTCCCGTTGAAGGGATTGTGGACAGTGTTCGGAAAATTGTTTTGTAACATTGACGGTCTCGTCAAAAGTCCAACTTTTGCGTTGTGCTGCATTTCGTAATCATTCAACGTACGAAAAGTACGTCTCATGATTACAAAATTTGCACGCCTTGAATTTGAAATTTTTACGAAACCGTCTAAATCGGACTTTTTACGAGTTTATCAACCTTAGATAAACGAAGTTCCAGAGATAACCGAAAAATATAAATAAATGAAAAGGAGTTGTTCAGTTGTCAGATATACTTGGTGAAATGAGAAAAACCCATCATTGCGGCGAGCTTTGTTCAGATGATATCGGCAAAGAGGTCGTTCTCATGGGATGGGTGCAGCGGCGGAGAGATCATGGCGGCGTGATATTTGTGGATTTGCGGGATAGGGAAGGAATTACCCAGGTCGTTTTTAATCCTACCGTGGACGAAAAAATCCATGAAAAAGCACATGACATCAGAAATGAATTTGTTTTGGGTGTTCGCGGTAAAATCGATAAACGGCCGGAAGGCATGATGAATCCGAATTTACCGACCGGAGAGATTGAAGTTACCGTGGTTGAACTTAAGATATTCAATGAAGCAAAAACCCCTCCGTTTTTAATCGAAGATACGATTGATGTGTCTGAGTCGATCCGTCTTAAATATCGGCATATTGATTTGCGCCGCAATCAACTGCAGAAAAATATTATCCTCAGACATAAAGCCGCCGCATCCGTTCGGCAGTATTTAAATGCCAATGGGTTTTTAGATGTGGAAACACCATTTTTAACCCGAAGCACACCAGAGGGAGCAAGAGACTATTTGGTCCCGAGCAGGGTCAATCCCGGGCAGTTTTACGCACTGCCTCAGTCTCCTCAGATATTTAAACAGCTTCTCATGATATCGGGCTTTGACAGATACTATCAAATAGTCAGATGCTTCAGGGATGAAGATTTAAGGGCGGACCGACAGCCGGAATTTACCCAAATAGACATGGAACTGTCTTTTGTGGGTGAAGATGATATCATGTCTCTTTCCGAAGGGCTCATGGCAAAGATTTTTAAAGACATATTGGGAATAGATCTGGAACTTCCTTTTCCAAGATTGCTATATAAAGACGCTATTGGCCGTTTTGGTTTAGATAAACCGGATATCCGTTTTGGCCTTGAGCTGAAAGATATTTCAGATATCGTCAAAGGATCAGGCTTTAAAGTGTTTGCGGATGTGGTTAAAAAGGGCGGCATCGTCAAGGCACTGAACGCTAAAGGCTGTATCGATTTTACCCGGAAAGAGATCGACGATCTGACGGAATTTGTTTCTGTATACAGGGCCAGGGGACTTGCCTGGATAAAGGTAAAAGAAAATGAATGGCAGTCACCTATTGTAAAATTTTTTACGGATGAGGAAAAAGACGCATTAGCAAAATGTATCGACATGGAGACTGGTGATCTTGTCTTCTTTGTGGCGGATCAGCCGAAAGTTGTGAATGAAGCGCTTGGACATTTACGGAACCATTTAGGTAAACGGCTTAATCTAATCAATGATGATGAATTTAAATTCACCTGGGTGACCCATTTCCCCATGATGGAGTATGATGAAACCGAAAAACGCTATGAAGCGCTGCATCATCCGTTTACGGCGCCTTTTGAAACTGATGTCGATCTTTTAGACAGCGATCCCCTTTCGGTTACTTCAAGGGCTTATGACATGGTTTTGAACGGCTCAGAAATTGGCGGCGGAAGTATCCGTATCCATCAACGGGAGTTGCAGGAAAGGGTGTTTAAGGCGCTTGGCATGGATAAAGAGACCTATGAGGAAAAATTTGGATTTCTTTTGTCTGCGTTGGAATCTGGCGCGCCTCCCCATGGCGGAATTGCCTTTGGATTTGATAGGTTGGTGATGATTCTTTGCGGTCAGCCGTCTATTCGAGATGTGATTCCCTTTCCCAAGACGCAAAAGGCCGCCTGTGTTTTGACCAATGCACCTTCTGATACCAGTAGGGAACAGCTCGAAGAACTGGCATTGAGAATCAAAAAGACTGAAAATAAAACATAAGTCAGGCGCATATATTTATCTTGACTTTCATTAAAAACTCTATTATTCAGGTGTGTTCCAAATAATTACAAGCAGTCCCGCCAAGGCGGTTGAAGCTGCTGAATATATAATTTCCCCAGTAGCTCAGTTGGCGAGTCCGCCCGAGGCGGTTTAACCACTGGGTTTGTGCTGGGGGAATAATAGTATCAACT
>JAFDFT010000172.1 GCA_019309685.1 Deltaproteobacteria bacterium | reverse complement strand
AATACAACCAATTTGGTAAAAGGCCTCTGAATCTTCAGGGTCTAACTCAATTACCTTGTTATAATCATCGATGGCTTTAGTGTATTCACCCATGGCCTGCCATGTCGTCGCGCGGTATTTAATTGCTTTGACATATTGAGGGTTAATCTCTATTGCCTTGTCATAATCTGCAAGCGCTTTTTCGTGAGAACCTTTCTTTTCCCATGCCAGTCCGCGTTCAGCGTAAGCGAACACATAGTTTTTTTCCTTTTCAATGGCGCTTGTGAAGTCTCTAATGGCTCTATCATAATCGCCCAAATTAAAATAACGTTTTCCTCTGTAAAAATATTTGTACTGATTTAACTCCGCGGATACAGTTAAAGGAAAAATGATACTGATACATAAAAACAGTGCAATCAAGGCAAGGGTAAATTTTTTCATGTCACCAACTTTTTAAGAGACTATTATGTTTAAATTAGGTATAATCTGAATCTTTCAGACAAATTTCTGAAAAGCTACTTATCACTTAAATGCAAAAGAATCAAATGTCAATTTTACTTGCCAGACTATCCTTATTAACCGCGATTCTTTCCGCTTGCGCGCTGATCCTGTCATGGGTTGGGAAATCCTTGCTGGGAACACATGAGGCAGTGATCGGGGTTTTTATTATAGCCTTTTGCCTTTCTGCTGCAGCCGTTGTTATGGGGATTTTGGCGATTGTCAGATCGTGCGAAGCCGGGGAACAAAAAATTGCCTGGTTGGGGACGATTGTGGGCTTGATTTTGTTCGTGCCGACTGGCGCAGTGGCGGTTATTTTTTTGATAATTCTGTTTTCAGATTAAACAGATGAAAAGGAGAAACGGCGAGAAGTAGGACACAGATTTGCACAGATTGCCACAGATTTTTGGGTTTGGGGAGAGATTTGTTTATTGAAAAAAGATTTTTTCAATAAACATCGCTCCAAGCTTCTTCGAAGCTTAAAAAAGAATATTTGTATATTTATCTGTGCTTATCCGTGAAAATCCGTGTCCCAAAATTTGCAGTAAAAGAGCTGTATATAAATATAAAACTCTAAACTATACAGTTAAAATGACGATATAACGCTAAAGTCCTAAAAAAGGAAATAAGACAAATGATGGAACAAAAATACGAAGACATTGTTCAGCAGATAGGCACAGTCATCCTTGGAAAAGAAAAGCAGATACGCTTGGCGCTCACCTGCCTTTTCGCGCAAGGACATTTGCTGATTGAAGATATGCCGGGAATCGGCAAAACTACGTTAGCCAAGGTATTATCCGTATGTCTTGGCCTTAGTTTTCGAAGGATACAATGCACCAGCGATATGCTGCCGGGAGATATTCTGGGCGTTTCGGTTTTTGAGCAAAAAAGCGGGTCCTTTATATTTCATCCGGGGCCTATATTCACACATGTTCTGTTATCAGATGAGATCAACCGGGCCACACCAAAGACCCAAAGCGCCCTGCTCGAAGCCATGGAAGAACAACAGGTCACTGTGGAAGGTAAAACAAGACGTCTGGAAGAACCCTTTTTTGTAATAGCTACTCAAAACCCCTTTGAATATTCAGGCACATTTCCATTGCCAGAGTCACAATTGGATCGGTTTCTCATGCGCATTGAAATCGGTTATCCGGGAAGGCAGGCGGAACATCAGCTGCTAAAAGGAGACGAACCCAAAAGTCTTTTGGCAAAGATCAAACCGTGCCTTGATAAAGAAGAGGTGTTAAAAATTCAGCGGAAGATATCGGGTGTTCATGTATCCGATGCAATGCTGGAATACCTTCAGGACATTCTTGATTTTACAAGGAGATCGCCCCATTTTTACATGGGGTTGTCCCCCCGAGCGGGCATGGCCCTGTTGCAAACTGCCAAATCGTGGTCGTTTCTTCACGGAAGGGATTACGCTTTGCCGGAAGATCTTCAACAGATACTTCCCTGGGTGATCGGTCACCGGCTCCGCTCAAAAGATGATCTCCAGCAGTTTTCAAACGAAAAAATCAACGCCTTTATCATGGAAGTTCCCATTCCATGATAAAATCAGGCACCTTAAAATTCTTTTTTCTTAGAAACGCACCGATTCAACTTCCGCACCAGCTTCATTGGCGGCGAATTTTTATTCTGCCAACCGCTCAGGGCTTATTATTTATCATTATTTTGCTGGGTATGCTGATTGGCTCGATCAATTACAGCAATAACCTGGGCTTTTTGCTGACATTTTTGCTGGGAAGCATGACGTTTATATCCATGCTGTATGCTATTAGAAATCTAACAGGCATTCGTATAATTTCTTCAGGCGCTGAGCCTGTTTTTGCAGAAGAATCGGCTGTGTTTGAATTTTATGTGATTTCGGAAAAAGACCCGCGATTCGCGGTCACGTTTTACTATAAAGGTGAAAAGGAAACCGTTAAAGACATTACTTCTGATTCAAACAGCAAAATAAAAGTTCATGTCATGACTAAAAAAAGAGGCAAATTCAGTCCGGGTTCGCTGGTTATTTCATCTCGATATCCCATGGGGCTGTTTCGCGCGTGGGTCGTATTGCGGATCAACACGGCGTGCACGGTGTATCCGAAACCATTAGCCGGGCAGGTCAAACTTGGTGCGGATATGTCTTCGGGAGATGATGAAAACGGGAATGAAATACCGGGAGTGGATGACTTTAAAGAACTTCGCCCCTATCAGCCGGGCGATCCGTTGCAGCGGATTTCGTGGAAAGCATTTTCCAGGGGCCTGGATCTGCTTACAAAATCATTTGTAGGAAAGGCAGGATCCGCGGTTTTTTTAAACTGGGACTCGGTAACGTCTATGAATGTAGAAAAGAAACTTTCCATTCTCACCCACGGAATTCTAAAACTCCATAGAATGAATCAAGTATACGGGCTGAATCTGCCGGGAGAATTCATCGACCAGGGTTCCGGAGAGGCGCATAAACATAAATGTCTGAAGGCATTGGCAATGTTCGCATTACCAATGAAAGATTATGAAGCCCTACGATAAAAATATCATACCCATAATCTGTGCATTAGCTATAGCCCTTGCGCCGCAGATACCCCATCTGAAGCCATGGGTTGTGGGCTGGTGTATTCTGCTATGGAGCTATATGTTTCTGGCCGTTCGCTACGGGTGGGCCGGGCCGGGCAAGGTAACACGATTTCTCCTCACGGCTGGAGGGTTTTTAGGTGTGGCTGTTTCATACGGAAAGATTTTAGGCGGAGGAGCCTTTATCGGTTTATTGGCCATTATGGCAGGATTAAAACCTCTGGAAACCAAAACCCATCGAGATAAAATGATAGCGGTTTTCATTGCCTATTTCATTGTCATTACCAGCCTGTTTGAATCGGAAAACCTTGCCATCACCATTTACATGTTTTTATCTGTGCTAATTTCAACAGCCGTATTAATTCATGTAAATCACCCTTCAGGAAAATTAAAGGCTAACGTAAAGCAGTCTGCTAAAATCATGGTGCAGGCAATCCCGTTGATGATCCTTCTATTTTTTCTTTTCCCCAGATTACAGGGGAGTTTATGGGGTCTTGCCCGTCAAAAAACAGCGCATACCGGTTTTACTGAAAGCTTGAATATGGGAGATATTTCAAAGCTGGTTCACAATGACAAGGCAGCATTCAGGGCTGAGTTTTCCGGTGATCTTCCCGAACCCGCAAAGCGTTACTGGCGCGGTATTGTACTATGGCGCTGTGAGGGCGCAAGGTGGCATGTCGGCATCAGGGCCCCTCAATTACAGCATGAAACAAAAGCGGCAGAGCCTTATGAATACAGCGTCATTATTGAACCGCACAATAAGAGGTGGCTTTTTGCGCTTGATTTACCATCAAACGCACCGGGCCGGTCAATACTGCTGGATGATTATTCTCTCAGGTTGAATTACAATTTAAGACACAAGCAGCGTTTTAATCTGCGGTCATACACCTCCTATAATACAGGCCCATTAAAGCCGTGGGAGAGGACAGCGCTTAAACTGCCGGCAAGAGGAAACGAAAATGCACGCGAACTCGCGCTATTATGGGCATTAGAAGCCGAAACAGATGAACAGATTATTGAAAGCGCGCTAAATTACTTTAAGGAAAACAACTTTTTATACACGCTCAATCCGCCATTGCTTGGAAGTAATCCGATTGATGATTTTTTATTTAATAAGAAACAGGGTTACTGTGAGCATTTTGCGTCTGCGTTTGCTTTTCTTATGCGGGCAGCAGGTATTCCAGCTCGGCTGGTTGGCGGATATCTGGGGGGTAAACCCAATCTGTATGGAAACTTTATTTCGGTTCGGCAGTCTGACGCGCATGTGTGGGTAGAAGTTTGGCTCCAGGGAAAAGGCTGGACAAGGGTTGATCCAACATACGCGGTGGCGCCTTCACGCATAGACCAGGGAATGGAAACGGCGGTTTCCGCTGATGAGCTTCCAGGCTTTTTATCGTCTGGTCAACAAGGCGTTTTTTCAGGTATTCAGGAGGTAATAAGAAACCGATGGGAAGCAATAAATGCGAAGTGGGACTCATTTTTCATTGGCTATTCATACGATGATCAGAAGTCATTTCTATTACGGTTTGGCATTAATCTGGAAACATTGAAAGGAAAGTTAAAGTCTTTGCTGGCAATCGTCGCTTTGATTATTCTTTCAGGCATTATACTTTCCTTACGATTGTTTCGAAAGCATCATGTCGGTAGAAGGGATCCTGTCCAACGTTTTTATATCAGATTTTGTTCTAAGCTTGAAAAGGCAGGTTTTCCAAGAAGATCTGATCAAGGGCCGAGAGATTATGCGAAAGAGATTGGTCAGAAAAAGAGAAGCCTCAAAGAACGAGTTGATGAGATTATCGATCTTTACATTATTTTACGTTACACCCGGCGGGGTAATGCCAATTATATGAAAAAATATGTATTTTTAGTAAACCAGTTTAACCCAAGGCACTAAAATCGTTTCATTAAATGACCGACCGCGCTTTCCAACCCGTCCAGTGAAAGGGGAAACATGGGAATTGCCATTCCAATAGATCTAATTGTTTGCGTATAACTCCAGACATGTTCGGAAACGGGATTTAGCCATACACAGTGAGGAAAGGTTTTAGCAAGGAATTGCAGCCGCTCAATACCCGGGGACCCGCTTCTTTCACTCGCGTAGATAGAACCGTTTTCCGCGTATAGCTCGTAAGGCGCCATGCTCGCGTCGCCCACCAGAATCAGTCGGATATCCGGGTCAAGGCGAGTGAACTCTTCAATCCGTTTTGGTTTTTTGACTCGTCCCGGGTCCTTCCATACCGTATCATATATTGTGTTGTGGAAATAGTAGGTTTTCAGGTCTTTGAATTGCGCCCTGGCGTAATCAAAAAGAGTTTGGACTACGTTTACATAAGGATCCATTGACCATCCGCCGTTATCAATGGCCAGAATAACCTTAAGGCGATCTCGGAGGTCGCTGTCAAAGATCAGTTCAATTTCTCCACCCCGCTTAACCGTCTGATAGATGGTTTCATCGATATTGAGCATGTCTTTGGGTCCCGCGGGCACGAGATGCCTGAGCCTTTTTAGCGCTTCGCCAATGGACGCGCTGGTCAGCGGTCCCTGCCCGGAATAATCTTTGAAACGTCTTTCATTGGCCACTTTTATGGCGGATTTGTTTTTCGATACGCCGCCTATTCTCAAGCCTCCGGGTCTGCGTCCGGAATGTCCGAATGGCGACGTACCGCCAGTGCCGATCCATTCATCCCCCTCATCATGCCGTTCAGTCTGTTCTTTGAGTTTCTTTTTGAACAGTTCAAGAAGTTCGTCCGG
>JAFDFT010000171.1 GCA_019309685.1 Deltaproteobacteria bacterium | reverse complement strand
GGCACCGGATTTTCTCTTTAAGGCTTCACTGGCTATTGCAGAAAGCGCACTGTCTGTAAATCTTAAATTCACACCTTCCATTTCAAAAAGCCTTTCAAATTGTTTTACCAGTGCGTTTTTGGGTTCTTGAAGTATCCTGATCAAAGAAGCCTCTGTTAATTCATCAATTGTCGCAATAACCGGCAAACGACCCAAAAACTCCGGAATAAGCCCGAATTTTATCAGGTCTTCAGGCTGAATCATTCGTAGGGTATCGCCGATATTTTGTTCTTCTTTTTTTACGATATTCGCGCCAAATCCCATTACTTTTGAGTCGAGGCGCTGCCGAATAATCTGCTCAAGACCGTTAAACGTTCCTCCACAGATAAAAAGGATGTTGGATGTATCCACTTTCACAAAATCCTGCTGCGGATGTTTTCTCCCCCCTTTGGGTGGTACGCTGGCAGTGGTACCTTCGATAATTTTCAGCAATGCCTGCTGTACCCCTTCACCGGAGACATCTCTGGTAATGGAAGGATTGTCTGATTTTCGTGCGATTTTATCAATTTCATCAATATAACCGATACCCTTCTTTGCCTTCTCCACATCATAGTCCGCGTTTTGAAGTAAAGAAAGGATAATATTTTCAACATCTTCACCAACATAGCCAGCCTCTGTTAAACTGGTGGCGTCCGCAATGGTAAACGGTACATTCAAGTATCTGGCCAGTGTTTGCGCAAGCAACGTTTTTCCGCAGCCTGTAGGTCCTATCATAAGGATGTTGCTCTTCTGGATTTCAACATCTCCGGTATTTACACTGCTATCCAGCCGTTTATAATGGTTATAGACTGCAACAGCCAGGACCTTCTTCGCAGCATCCTGTTCGATCACGTAATCATCGAGCAAATTTTTAATTTCTTTTGGTATTAGAGGCTCTTCAAAAACATCCTTATCTTTTTCACTTTCTTCTTCAATGATTTCGCTGCAGAGCTGTATACATTCATTACATATATATACCGCAGGCCCGGCAATTAGCTTCATTACCTCTTTCTGGTTCTTTCCACAAAATGAACAAAAAAGATTATCATTGGTGTCATCTTTCTTTGTCATTTATCCGCCTCCGCCTCTGTTATATTGTTAAGATCATCTCTGTTTGTGATTACATAGTCGATAATTCCGTATTCTTTTGCTTCTTCACCAGACATAAAATAATCACGGTCCGTATCCTTTTGTATCTGTTCTGATTTCTTTTCTGTATGCTTCACAAGAATATTGTTTAAGGTATCTTTCATTCGCAGAATTTCTTTAGCCTGGATCTCGATATCAGATGCCTGGCCTTGAAATCCTCCCATTGGCTGGTGTATGAGTATTCTTGAATTTGGTAAAGAATACCGTTTGCTTTTTGTTCCCGCCGTGAGCAGAAGCGCTCCCATGCTGGCGGCCTGACCAATGCATACCGTGGCAATATCTGGCTTAATATACTGCATGGTATCATATACCGCAAGACCGGCTGTAACAACTCCACCAGGCGAATTAATATAAAAATTGATATCCTTGTCCGGATCTTCTGATTCAAGAAACAACAGCTGAGCAATCAAGACATTCGCGACCTCGTCATTCATGGCAGTACCGAGAAATATTATCCGGTCCTTTAGAAGTCGTGAATATATATCGTAGGCTCGCTCTCCCCTGCTGCTTTGTTCAATGACCATTGGTATTAGCGGCAAAATAGTTCTCCCTTCTGGCTAGTTTCCATCCATAAATGGCCCTTTTTCGTCCCGATACGGCGGGACGAAAAATTACTCATTTCTGGATTGGAAACACTTTTAAGTATCCATTTTTTAAAACTGAATTAATGGATAGACATTATTTAATAGTTATCTTAAACGAACAATTCTTAATATGGCTTTTAAAAATATTAGTTTGAAATAGTTATATCAGCCTGTTTTCTTTTTCGCGGCCTCTTTTTTAGCTTTAGGCGTCACCTCTTTAACCGTACTATCATCTATAATAAGATTGATTGCGCGTTTTTCAAGCAGTGTGTGTTTAAAAAGCGCTAACTTATCCTTATCCTGCTTATAAAATTTCTTTATTTCTTCCAAAGGGTAGTTGTAGGATTCAGACATATCCTTGAACCCGGTTTCTATTTCTTCTTCTTCAAGCGTTAATTTTTCCTGGTTAATGATTTTTCCTAATATAAGATGCCGCCGGACCTGTTTTTCAGCGGTTTCGCGGTATTTTTCCGAAAGTCCTTCTTTGGTAAAGCCGAGCTCTTCCATGGATTTTCCTTGATGGGCGAAAGATCTTTCCGCTTCGGAAATTATTCCTTCAAGTTCATTGTCAACCAGTGATTCAGGCACTTCGAAATCTGTTTTCGAGATCAGGGCTTCAAATATCTGTTCATTCATTTCCTGTTCTGTACGTTTTGTGTAGCCTTGTTCCAGGTTACTCTTTATATCATTTTTCAGCTCATCTATAGTTTGATAATTTCCCATCTTTTTTGCGAGTTCATCATCAATTTCGGGAAGCACCTCTTTTCTTATTTCGTTGAGTTTGACTTGAAAGGTGATTTCATTACCTGCTAAATTATTATCGGCATAATCTTTTGGAAACTTCACCTTTATCTCCTTGTTGTCTCCGGGTTTCATGCTGATCAATCCTTTATCAAATTCTTTTAAAATACGCCCATCACCGATTTTAATGGTAAAGTTTTCCGTCTTGCCTGTAGGTTCAAACGGTTTTCCATCTTTAAATCCTTCATAATCGATGAGAACCATATCGCCATCCTTTGCAGGCCTATCTTCCTCTATGGGTGTGTGCTGAGCCATACTTTTTTGAAGCATATTAAGCTGTGAATCGATATCTTCGTTTTTAACTTTGTAAATATTTTTTTTCAGGGTAAGGCCTTTGTAATCGATATCTGCAATTTCAGGCATAATCTCAACAGTTGCCTTATATTTATAAGGTTTTTCGGTACTTAGCTCGGGAGGATCAATCCTGGGATTTCCGACGATATTCAGATTAGTCTCTTGAATTGCGTCAATAAAAGAACTTTGAAGAATTTTTGAAGAAACATCCGCGTGAACGTCATTTTTATATAATCTTTCCAGAACGGAGCGGGGAGCCTTTCCCGGCCGGAAACCCTTAACTTTTGCCTTCTTTTTTAGGTCGTTATAAGCCTTATCGAGTTCACGAACGACTTCATCTTTTGGAATTTCAATGTGCAGTGTTTTTTTGACTGAGTTTAAATCTTCTACGGTAACTTGCATAATTTCCTTTCTAAACGACTAATAATTCTTCATCCAAGGGTAATATTTGTCTCGAATGTCTGTTAGTTGGTGCGAGAGGGGAGACTTGAACTCCCACTCTGTCGCCAGAGCTGGATCCTAAGTCCAGTGCGTCTACCAATTCCGCCACTCTCGCATGTTTAATTAAAATAATAAATAATATCACTAAGATACGAAAGCACTTAGTTGTTTTTAAACATGCCTAAGTGCTAAATGTCTTAGTATAAAGCATTTTTGGAAAAATAGTATCAAATATATAGAGTGTCAACCTAAGTTTCCAACCACAAATAACTATTTTCCCGAAAAACTTTGTTCTCCGCGGGTTTTCGCCTGCGACGTACTATATGTACGTCTCGGCGTAAACCCTTGTGCGGCCTTGTTTTTCAAAAAAATATCTTATTTGTTAATAGGACACTGAATTTGTGCCCACATAAATTGCTCATTTCTGGACTGGTACCATCTTCAGGTTCCCACCCTGTTAAACTAGGTGGACACGAATAAAACATTTTATTCATGGCATAAAGTAATGAATTATATCATGAACGGATCGTTTTTGAAAGTCAGATATGCTTTTTTATCAATGAATAACTATATTTAACCTGAATTTTTTACCATATTGATTAAACGCTTCGATTTTATAATTCTAAAGGACCCAATAAGATGATCCATCGAAAAAGATTTTCATCAATTTTCATGCAATATTTAGGTATGGGCTTGCACGAATAATAAAAGCGTGTTATTGAAAATGCCTCAAAAATCGGGGCGTGGCGCAGCCTGGCAGCGCGCCTGCTTTGGGAGCAGGAAGTCGGAGGTTCAAATCCTCTCGCCCCGACCACATTTAAGGTTAAAAATAAAGCGGGTTGGCACGTGTGCTTACCCGCACTTTTTTTTGATGACTTCGCAAAAAGTCCAATTTCAGCGTTGCGCTACATCCCTCGTCACTGCAGCGTACTAGAAGTACGCCTCATTTCTCGGGATTTGCGACGCCTTGAACTTGAACTTTTTACGAAGTCATAATACGATACTATTTAAATTAGAGAAAAAGGAACAATGCTTTACCCTCTGATTGTAAACGATGGGATCAAATCATGAAGTCTGAAGTTATCATCACTGATGGGCATTGGCGTAAATCACTGGCAGCGGTTCGTGCTCTGGGAAAAAAAGGGATAAAAACAGCCGTAGGTGAAAGCACCCGTGTGGCAACGTCCATGTTCTCGAAATATTGCCGCCGCGCCTTCGTGTATCCATCACCCGTCCATAGACCATTGGAATTTATTGATTTTATGGAAAATGTCCTGCGACGGGGAAACTGCCAAATGTTTCTTCCCATGGAAGATGAGACATTGGTTTTAATATCTGAAAATCATTCTATATTTTCCAGATGGACCTATCTTCCCTTTGTTTCTGCTGACAAACTGGCATTTGCAAGAAGCAAGGATCGTGTCCTTCAGCTCGCTGAAACCAAAGGGATTCCTATACCCAAAACCTGGTATATAGAATCATTGGCTCAACTCGACGAATTAATAGACGGTCTTCCCTATCCTGTTGTCATAAAACCAAAAACCGGTTCAGGCGCTTTGGGGGTATCTTATATTCAAAAAAAACAAGATCTTAAGAAACGATACCTTTCAATTCACAGACAATACCCTTATCCTTTGATACAGGAACGTATACCGGCTGAAGGGGCCGGATATGGGGTTTCACTTCTGTTTGATGAAAATTCAACGGTAAAAGCGTCTTTTGTTCATAAACGGTTAAGGGAATATCCTGTTTCCGGAGGTGCCAGTACATTCAGAGAGAGTGTTCAGAATGATGAGATCCGTGACATGGCCGTTTCCCTATTAAAAGACCTTGGATGGTTCGGAGTGGCTATGGTGGAGTTTAAGCAAGATCCCAGAGATGGTGTTTTGAAACTGATGGAGATTAATCCCAGGTTCTGGGGATCATTATCTTTAGCTATCGCCTCAGGGGTGAATTTTCCCTATTTATTGTATAAAATGTCTAAGGGTGAACGCTTCAAGCCGGTTGAAAATTATAAAATCGGGGTGAAGTGCCGCTGGCTGTTGCCGGGCGATCTGCTTCACTTTATTTACAACCCGAATCGGGTTCGCCTGATACCGGAATTTTTCAACTTTACAGATCCGGATACGCATTATGATATACTGTCTCTTGACGATCCTTTGCCGGTTCTTGGAAGAGCGCTAACCCTTTTAACTTTTTTATATGACCGCGACATTAAACATCGAATGCGGATGAGAAAAATATGACAATAGAAAATATGATAACTGTGGATGTGGAGGATTGGTACCACATATGCGGTGTAAGGGATATCATCCCGGAGCATTCGTGGCAGAGTCTGGAATCCCGCATCCACCAGAACCTATCAAGGATATTACAGATACTGGCAGAAAAAGATGTAAAGGCCACCTTTTTTGCATTAGGCTACATTGCTGAAAAAAAGCCGGAACTGATACAGAAAATACAAAAAAAGGGTCACGAGATTGCCACGCATGGATATTCACACCGGCGTGTG
>JAFDFT010000012.1 GCA_019309685.1 Deltaproteobacteria bacterium | reverse complement strand
GGATTAGCCGAGGCATATAAAAACCTTCCTATAATTGCCAGCTGGCGTCCTATTGGCGGAAGTCCAAATGAAGTTATAGATATCTGGAAATCAATACCGCCCGAAACAGCCTATCAGCCGGCTGATGAGTTTTCCAGGGAATTTTTCAGACAGGTTCGGGAAGTGGCGCCCAAAGAACGGGTAGTAAGAGTCACTGCGCTACCTTATTCGCCGTTGCGTTAATCCTTAGCTGAACATCTTTTTATAAAATCAGCCCATTTCTGAATCAAAGTATTCTGTTTTTCATACTATGAAGAAAGGAGATAAAGTTAAATGAAAATATTAGGTCTCTCATGCAGTCCACGGAAAAAGGGAAATACAGTAACCTTATTGGAAGAGATGCTCAAGGGTGCAGCAGAACATGGAGCGAACACAGAGCTTTTCAGTATCTCGGGTAAGGATATTAGAGGGTGTGATAGCTGTTATTCTTGCTTCACGAAGGGTGAGTGCCATATCCAGGACGATATGCAACCTCTTTACGAAAAATTATTGGAAGCCGACGGTATTGTCTTTGGTTCACCTATTTATACTTACGGAATGACAGCGCAAGCCAAAGCCATTATCGACCGTATTTTTGCATTGAACCAACCAGGCAGGACCTTAACAAACAAAGTATGCGGAGTGATTGTTGTAGCAGGCAGCATAGGTCTCATTGATGCTCTGAAGGATTATTATTTTTTTATCACCGTACAACGGATGCTTCCAGCCAATTTCGTTGCCGCTTATGCAACAGAGAAAGGAGATGCTGCTCAGCTTGAAAAAGGCATGACCGCTGCTTTTAACCTGGGTAAAGAGGTTGTTCAGCTCGTGGATAAAAAGTTTAAGTTTCCCAATGAATTTCCCCGCAACTTCTTTGCTTTTGGCACCCATACGCATTAACTGACGGTATCTATATTGTATTAAGACATGGCTCTTCTCCCAATTAGTTAGGAGAAACGGTTCAAGTATTTGTTTAAACACCGAATGTCGAATTTTGAATATCGAACACAGAATCACGAAGTTTTCTTATACTTTTTGGGCTTCTTTTAGCGTTGTTTATATTTTTAAAGTATTCCTTCGATATTCGATGTTCAGAATTCGACATTTTTCAATTAATGTTTTTGTAATCGCCAAAAACAAATTTCTAAACTTTTAATTCTTTATAGGCTTTAAGCATTTCACTCGAATCTTTGTCGAAGATCCCGGGCTTTGAGCGGGGAATCCTATTAGGATCATCAACTCTTTTGGAGATGATCTTAAGATATAAATATTCTGGTGTGGTCTGTTCTTAACAGATGAAACAACGAAATGAAGCAAGCGACATCAGGCATTCATCTCCATTACCAAGCGCTTTTAGCAATGTATTTAAGACTGACGATGTAGCCTATAAGGTTGTCAGCTAATTGAATAATCTCATAGATTTTCTATTTTGATTACCCTTTACGATTTATAGCATTAACAAAACTTTGGCCGAATGCCCACTGACATGATCTGCCTAAGGGCAAACAAGTATTCTACGCCCAAAATCTCATACTTCAGCCGATTTAGAATAAAAAGTCACATTGACAACATGACGAACATTTGTTAGCTACTTTTTTTGCCTGAGGCAGGTTCTTACTTATTGCCGCTTCAGTGGTAGAATAATACAGTGTAATTAAACGCAGCCCTGCTTAGGTATTTTCCTAGCTAATTTGAACTGAATACTATTTGAAAGGATTTAGATTATGAAAACAAGAAATGTAGTTATCGTTGATGGTGTCCGTTCAGCATTCACAAAGGGCGGAAGAGGCAGGCTCGAAGCGACACGTATGGATGAAGCCGGGGCAGCGCTTGTCCGTATGCTTTTTGAACGCAACCCAAAAATTAAGCCAACCATGATCGAGGAGTTCGGTGTTGCTAATTCAAGAAACGATATTGAACTTGCCGAACTCGGTTTCGTCTCCCGTTTAGCCGGACTTCCGGTGGAAGTGCCGAATTTTTATTCCAACCGTCATTGTGCTTCAAGCATGGAAGTAGCCCTCCGTATTGGTATGGCCATCATGCTCGGACAATACGATTGCGGAATCGCCTTTGGAGCGGAACGGATGACGCGTGTTATGGGCGCCGGAGGCGCTACGCCGCCACCCCCCACCCGGGTAACCGGATTCAACCTCGAATTGATGAACCCATCGCAGATGCAGCGCGATATGCCCGAAGACTACAGTGATTATTTTAAAACCCCTATACCGGATTATCTGCTGGATGTGAAAGGGTGGAACTCAATGGTGCAAACCGCACAAAATGTGGCAGAAATGTATGACCTCAGCCGGGAAGATCTGGACGAATTTTCCATGAAAAGTCAGCAACGGCTTGCAGCCGCCAACGATGAAGGCATGTACAAGGACGAAGTGATGCCGCTGGAAGTTGAAGATCCGGTTTTTGATGAGAACGGTAACTGGAACCAGGACGAGATCGGCCCCAAGGTTATCCTGGATCGGGATGAAAGTGTACGAGGTAACACCACAATGGAAGGCCTGGCAAAGCTGGGGCCTGTCAAAGGAATCCAGAGCTACGGCGGACAGGAATTGCGGATAACAGCCGGAAATTCCTGCCCCACTAACTCCGGTATCTCAGTCGTGCTTTTAATGGCAGAAGAGAAGGCCCTGAAACTGGGCCTGGAACCCCTGGCACGAATCATTGGATGGGGAAATGCCGGCGTCAAACAGTGTCTCATGGGAATAGGACCGGTACCTTCAATAGTCAAAGCCCTTAAGCACGCCGGTCTGGAAGCAGGGCAAATCGACCGGGTGGAGTTCAACGAAGCCTTTGCCTGCCAGGTGATTGCTACCCTCAGGGAGATTGGGATTCCTAACGATAAAGTGAATGTAAACGGCGGATCCATCGGTATCGGTCATCCAATCGGTGCCACCGGCGGTCGGCTGCTTATGACAGTGGCCAAAGAGCTTAGGCGAAGCGGCCAGCGGTATGGCCTGGCCACTCAGTGTATCGGTGCAGGACAGGGCGCCACAACTGTTCTGGAAGCACTGGATTAAATCAAAATTTATTACATGAATCTTACATGAAAAAAGGGGGGATTTGTTTCCCCCCTTTTTCTAAAGTGCGTCGATTTGATGAAGCGTCAAATTGAACTGTCGACTTCATTTCTACTGAAAAAATCAACTCTTATTTTTTTATTCATCAAATGCATTTAAGCCTGATAATTTTGCAGATGCGGATATCAGGATAGTATTTATAAAGTTAATTTCATCTTTCGTTATCCGAGTATACGATGATCCGGACAAAAATAACAAAGCAAAAAGTTTGTTGTTTTGGAAAAGGGAAATCATATACGCCGATTTAAGCGAACTGAAAGCCCTTAATATCTTTTCGCTGATGCTTGCATATTGCGGATTGGCTTCAATCGTTTTGCGGTCAACAAAATGATTGGCATGGAACAGCGTCTCTTCAATTTCCGTGTTGACTGCAATTTGATATCCCAAAGGCCCGAGAAGTAGATTGCCGCCGTCAATCCTCTTAAATATGGTCACCGAATCAAATTCGAGGGTTTCTTTTAATGTCAGTCTGATTTTTTCAACCAGTTCATTATTATCACTCATCGGCCTGATTGTTTCGCTAAATTCAATTTCAGATAGCTTCAGCTTGAATTTTATTCGATAAAATTTATTATCAAGTTTCGTCTGCACCCTGGTGAGATAGAGGTAATTGACCAAAAACCAAAACGCAAATATAAAAAAAAGCAGTACACTGTCAATTTTTGAGAAAAAGGGCCGGGCATAATAAAAAACTGCCCAATTCGGCAGCAGGAAGATGACAAGACTGATGATCCTCACAACAGTAATATGCAGAAAGCTTTTAATATCCAACAGTCTATAACGAAGAATACCGTATGCCAGAACAGACAGGGGAATAAAACTGAAGTTCCCGGCCGGATATAAATCAATTCCGTTTATGGCCGGAAGATTAAATATGGTAAGGACGCCCATTCCGGCAAACGATAATATCATATAACTATTGCTCAACCGTTTGACACTGTCTGTCTCGCGTTTGAGATTGGCAAGTAGGCAGTATAGCATATAAACCAATACCGCGAAGCCGTATATGCCGAAAAATTGGAATGCAATACCGCCTTTGGCGATATACCCCCAACTATATTCATAGAGCCCCTGAATATAGTATTCAGTAAAAGTCACAAAAGCAAGGAAGATACTGAATATACTGCTGATAACAATAAGATAATTTCTCTTGATATTTAATATTTTATGGATAAACAGCAGATGGACCAGTGGAAGGAATACATAAAAAAAGTGGATAAAACGCTCAAAGGTGATAATTTGCGCTTTGCTGGTAAGCAAATGATGGCTGATAAATACCGGTGATAAGAGGGTCCACCCTATGCATAATAAGGTAAATAAGACATTTTCAGTTTTCAGCCTTCCTTTCACAATGGAAATAACTGCCAATGTAATGCCTACAATAAACGATAATAGCGGGGGAATCATATAGACGGGTGGAAAGTTACTAAACATATGTCATATCTCCTATATTATTTCAGACTGGATAAACAACTTGTTTAAAAGTTATAAAAGTAATGAAAACTATTTTTGAAATAGTAAAGTCTAACCTCGCTATTGTCAATACAGGAATGATTCACTTTGAAGATAAGAGTTATTTTATCAGGTGATTGACATTTGCATTTTTTTCTTACATGCGATAAATGATTTCCAATCATGCAAAGGGAAAAATATGACTGAAAAATTAGATGAACTCGAAAAAAAGCTCTCAGAGCTTGAAGAAAAAATAAAAGAAACAAAGAAAAGACTGCCCGCTCATTCCACAAAGCCGCCGGTTATGATGGATCTTCTTGCGCTTGAAGATGAATATGATGAGGTATTTAAAAAAATTCGGGAGATCAAAAACAGGCAATAAACAAGTATGGATAAACAAAACGAAATATTCGAAGAAGCCGCCAGGCATTGCCTAAAAAAACTAAATAATATTGATTTCCTGAAAAACAGTGAACTCCTCGGCGCTGAAGTCAAAGACAACAGCCTTGTCATTTCGCTTTACGGACAATTTCATTACGTATCCATTGAAGGAGTAAAGACACAAGATGGGAAATCCACCAATCCTGCTGTCAGCGTACTTTTATTACGATACGTTCTTAACTGCCCTGACGAAATCCCCCCTGAAGGAGAGTGGGTAACCTACCGGGAATTTGAAGGAGCCGGTGTTCTTTCCGGGCACTTCACAGAAAACACAAATAAAATCATTGAAACATCATTTTCAGAAAAAACGGACCGGCTTCATCATTCTGCCATTCATATGGGCGGAATCCCCTTTGATGACGGCTCATCTTTTGACGTTGCCATCGAATTTGAAGCCCTGCCAAGGATTCCGGTACTTCTGCGTTTTAATGATCTGGATGGACTGTTACCGGCGCAGTGCAGCATTTTATTCAGAAAGTCCGCGGAATGCTTTCTTGATCTGAAATCCTTAGAAGTTGTTGGGACACTTCTTGCCGGAAAGCTGATTTTAAATAGTTAAGTTGAAACATAAAAATGACAAACGCGCAAAACCATCAAGCTCCATCTCAAACCATAATAAAAGTTTCCCGCTGAGATATTACACCCATAAAATGGAGTTCGCATAACATCTTCTTCATTTATCAGTTTTTGTTTTAAAATAGTTTTCCGGGGAATCTCGAAGCAACTCCAAACGGTGGCTATAATAAGATCGTATCTTACGTTTCTGAACCAGTGACCCGAACTCTTCCATGGGCGTTTCATTGATTTCACGAATTTTCTGCTCGAGCAACTGCTCCTCTTGATCAATCATTTCCTGAGTAATATCCATTGTAACGGGCTTGTCTTCTTTGTATTTAGGAGGTTCTGTACCAATTACCTCGACATCGTTTTCAGCAAAAGATATGTTTATAAAGTATCTATCGGTTCCTCCGAGCAAGGCTAAGCAAAGAGATATGAAAAGGGTTATATATTTCAAGTTCCCTCCTTTTTGTTACCGTTTGGTGAAAGCCATAGCGAGATTAAGAAAATCGTAAATTGTGCGGAGACATACTACTTGTACATCGCACAAGCAATTCAGAAGATTTATCCGCCTCCGGAGGATTGACACATCTTGTCTCGCCTTTGTATCGCCACAGCCTCAGCGAAGGCGTAAGTTTGCGGAAAAGGGTCATTTATGGATGGAAACTATTTAATATCAAACCACATCTGAGTATTGTTTTATTTTTCCTTCTTTGCATAATTTTAAAAATACTTTTACAATGTCAGGATCAAATTGCGCCCCGGATTCTTTTTTTATAATATCTATAATTTCATGAGTATTCATCTTTTTTCTATAGGACCGGTCAGATGCCATAGCGTCATACGCATCAGAAACAGATAATATCCTGGCAAGCAACGGTATCTCATCTTTTTTCAGTCCTTTTGGAAATCCTTTGCCGTCTACTCTTTCATGATGATAGCGGATAATTTTTTTCTTTCTATCCCATAAACCTAACTGCCCAACGATATCCGCGCCGATATCCGGATGTTCTCTTATTTTTTCAAACTCTTCCTCTGTAAGCTTAGACGGTTTCAGGAGAATGTTATCCGAAATCCCGATTTTTCCAATATCATGAAGGCGCCCGGCAACATTTAGGATTTCAAGATCTTCCTCGCTGCAACCAATCTCTTTTGCAATAATTAATGCAATATCAGTCACACGGTTTGAGTGCTGCTCTGTGTAAGGATCTTTTACCTCAATTGTTTTTACAAACGCGTAAAGTGTAGAAAAGAGATTGTCGTAGATATTCTCGTATAGCGCGATATTTTCAATTGTATGGGAGGCTTTATTCGTCATAAATGAAAGATAGTACAAATCCTTTTCAGTAAATCGATCGCGGCCTTCATGAATTGATGCCGTTAAAACACCAAAGACTTTTTCCCTTATCATCAGCGGGATGAGTATTAATGATCGTATTTCCCTTGGTATCCCCAACGCTTCATTATTCTCCGAAATCAGCAACGGAAGTTTATCTGAAGCAACATCAATAATTAATTTTTCATACCCGTTTTCACTCGTCCCTTCGATGCTATACTGTGAAAGGTCCTTCTTTTGGACTTCCTCCCCATATTGACTCATTCCCATTTTCGAACTATCTGAAAAGACCCTTGCTACCTGAAAAGGGTTTTGCATTGTTTCATTTATCACATAAAAACTGGATTCATCCGCGCCTGAAATATCCATCACCATTTCAACAACATGTTTAAACACATCCGATGTTGAACTGAATGTGACGAAATCACTCATAATTTTATTTAATACAACGAGTTCATCATTTTTTTGCGTTAATTCCCTGTTTAATTTTTCAAGGCGTTCCTTGCCCTTTACTTCTTTTTTTAAAAAAATGTTTTCAATGAAAATCTCCCGCTGCCGCAAAACCCTCTCAACGCAAAGCTCCATCTGGCTGAGATTTATCGGTTTTACTAAGAAATCAACGACGCCATTCTTCAATGTCTTGATTGTGTTTTCAATCGATGGGTAAGCTGTCATGATAACGACGGGCAAGGTGTTATTTTTTTTATTGATATTCTCAGCAAGTTCGACACCATCCATCCCAGGCATATTAATATCTGTTATACAGCAGTCGACTTCCTCTTTTTCTAAAATCTCTATCGCCTCGAAACCATTCCTTGCAACCACAACATCATATTGCTTAACGCTGAAATATTCTCTGGCAATATCCAGAATGCTTTCTTCGTCATCAACAAAAAGTATCTTTTTCCTATCTTTAGTCACTTATGTAGATTCCTTTAATGCTAAACAGTTTCCAACAATCTCCAGCGTAGTTTGTGCGAGGTATCTGATCGCACATCCGCAGGACAACCTGATTTCTTTGATCCCGCTGCAGCGGGACAAAAAAATTCAGGTTTAAGGTTGGAAACATTTTTAAATGTATATTTGACGTGTATCCTTGATCTTGTCAATCAATTCCAGTCATTTTGCAATTACATGAGCATTTGTGAATTATATAAATGTATGCAAAAATCATGCAACATATATGATAAAGTCATATCTGAAACGTGGTATATATTAATAAAATCATATTTGATGAATTCGTAAGAAGTCGAATTCATCCCGTTTTAGGTTTTAAGTTTCAGGTGTTAAGTCGTTTTATTTTTGCGTTATTACACCTATCTAAAACGTAAAACCTGACACTTAAAACGTTCGTAAAAAGTCAGATTTTTTACTTTTTACGAAACCATCATCTTTGAAGGGTACACATTAATCTTTGCAAAGATTTTAAAAAAATTATAAGCAACATCCCATTTGACAGTTAAACGGGTAAATATTCCCAGGTGCATTAAAACGAACAACGGAGCTAATTATTTGAAATTTTTATTTTTAGAACCATTCTTTGGCGGTTCACATCAGCAGTTTGCCCAAGGGCTCATTTCTCACTCGAAATACAAAATTGATCTTATCACATTGCCCGCACGATTCTGGAAGTGGCGAATGCGGGGTGCCGCTTTATATTTTCTTCAAAACGTATCTTCATTAGAAAAATATGACGGATTGATCACAACGGATCTGATGAGCCTGTCAGATTTCAAATCAATATCAGGAGCTGTTTGTCCGCCTTCGCTCGTTTATTTTCATGAAAACCAGCTCACCTATCCTTTGGCACCTGATGAACGAATGGACTATCAATTCGGTTTTACTGATATTACAACAGCATTGGCCGCCGACCTTGTCCTTTTTAATTCAAAAACCCATTTTGATGCATTTTTTTCCGGCATTCCGGCCTTTCTTAATATGATGCCTGAATATAAACCGCATTGGACAATTAAAGCCATTAAGAAAAAAGCGAACTATATCTACCCAGGCTGCCAGTTCCCGGAAGAAATCGTCCTTCCAAAACCAAAAAGCAATTCAACTCCTTTAATTATCTGGAATCACCGTTGGGAGTTTGACAAAAATCCTAAAGGCTTTTTCAATGCAATTGACGGGGTAGAGGAAAAAGGGCTTAATTTTCGTCTCGCCTTGTTAGGGGAAAACTTTCAAAAAGTCCCCAAGGAATTTATTGCTGCTAAAAAGCGCTATAAAAACCACATTGTCCAATATGGATATGTCAAATCCAGAAAAATATATTTCGAATGGCTGAAAAAAGGCTCCATTATTATCAGTACAGCTCAACAGGAAAACTTTGGCATGTCTGTAATAGAGGCCATTCGTTGCGGCTGCATCCCCCTGCTTCCAGACCGGCTTGCCTATCCTGAAATATTACCTAAAGCTTTCCACTCTGACTTTCTTTACAAGAGCCAGGATGAACTTACTGAAAAGCTTTTTTACATCATTAAAAATCTCAACCAGTTTCAAAACAAACGACTCACTCTTATAAAGGCAATGGATACATTCTCCTGGAAAAGTATTATTCACCAGTATGACAATGTGCTTGAAAAGTTGGCCGGTATTTCAAACTAGTTTTCCCTTGACCAGGAAAATGAATTAAACCATAATCGCTGGAATATTTAAAATATTGGGAAATAGGAGAAGCAAATGAAATCAATAAGATTGGGAAAAACAGAATTAAACATTTCTGAACTTGGATTTGGTGGAATACCCATAATACCGCTCGGTTTTGACGAATCCGTTTCAATAGTCAACCACTGTTTTGAACAAGGGATAACCTTTTTTGATACAGCCAATATGTATGGGGATAGCGAAAAAAAGATTGGAAGCGCCCTTGAAAAAGTAAGGGACAAGGTTATCTATGCGACAAAAACATTAACCAGAGACGCCCAGAACGCAAATAAACATATCGCCTATAGCTTGGATAACCTTAAAACAAACACGATCGATATATATCAGTTTCATAATATAAGCAAAGAATCGGATCTGGAACAGATACTGGGTCCCAGTGGCGCGTATGAAGCTGTCAATGCCGCGAAAAAGGAAGGAAAAATCAAATTTATAGGATTTAGTTCCCACGATATCCCAACAGCGATAAAGGCATGTGAAACCGGGCTTTTTACAACTATACAGTTTCCATTTAACTTTATTGAGAACCAGCCGGCAGATAATCTTTTCAAGATCGCAAAAGATCTTGATATGGGCATTATTGCCATGAAGCCGCTTGGCGGCGGCCTTCTTGAACGGGCGGATCTATGTTTTAAATTTTTACAGCAGTACCCCGAAATTATCCCAATACCCGGCATACAATCCATTGAAGAAGTAGACGAAATTATTGACTTATATCGTAACCGCCAGCCATTGAGTAAGACAGATCAAAAAGAAATCGAAACGATTCAAAATGAGTTGGGGAAACACTTTTGCCATCGATGCGGATATTGCGTACCGTGCGATGAAGGAGTTAAAATTCCGGAAGTGATGTCATTCAGGTCAATGGCAAAACGGATGGATTTACCCATCGCACTCGCTATCGCAGGGCCAAACATGGAAAGTGTTGATAATTGCACTGAATGTGGTGATTGCCTTGATAAATGCCCTTACAGTCTTCAGATCCCCGAACTGATTAGGGAACATCAAGCGTATTTTAAAAGCATGACGGAGAAAAATGGATAATTTCAAGATCAGCTCCAAAAAAGAGTTTATGCTATTTGAAGAATTCGAGTGAGGCACTGAAAAAATATAGTTGTAAAATATCGAATGATGAACGCCGAATATCGAACCGATAATACTGCTGGTAGAAAGGAAAAAAACTGCGTGATTCGGTGTTCGATATTCAGTATTCGACATTCGCTTTTTAATAAATAGAGGACCCCGTAAAATATTTTACAGAGGGAACCCTTAAATCTTTGTACCTTTTAGCCTTCTTCTTCAACTAGATTGGAGAAGAACATGATTTTATTATTTAAAAATTACAAATGATAGAGAAAGATCAAACACCCTTAAAAATATGCCTGTTGAGCTACAGGAGCAATCCGCATAGCGGGGGCCAGGGCGTATATCTGAAAAATCTCAGCCGGGCATTAAAAGACCTTGGCCATGATGTGGATGTTGTTTCCGGACTGCCAAATCCCCAGCTCGATAATGATATCCCGTTAACTCTGCTTAGGTCTCTTGACCTGTATAACCCTGATGACCTGTTTAGAGTACCTTCCCTCAAAGAACTTTCCAACCCGATTAACCTTATCGAATGGCTCGGCATATCGACCATGGGGTTTTCAGAAATATTTACTTTCGGGCTGCGGTCTTATCAATTTCTTCGAAAAAAATACCATCAGTACGATATCGTACACGACAACCAGAGTCTTTCATACGGATTGTGGGCCATCAGCAGATTGCTACCGACAACAGCCACCGTACATCACCCTATTACTATTGATCGGAAAATTGATATCAATCAAGCGTCCCAAACCCTGGAAAAGATCAAACACTTGAGATGGTATTCTTTTATTGGGATGCAGAAACGGGTTGCCAAAAACCTATCACACATTATCACTGTCTCAAAGTCGGCAAGAGATGATATCTCAAAGGATTTTAATATCCCTTCAAATAAATTCAACGTCATACCAAACGGAATAAATACTGACCTTTTTTACCCCATACCGGAGATACAAAGGGAAAAAAACCGTTTGATAGTGACCAACAGCGCGGATATGCCATTAAAAGGTCTTTACTATCTATTAAAAGCTGTTGCAGGGATTTCTAAAGCCCGCCCTATTCACCTTGCCGTTATTGGCACCCCTAAAAAAAATGGAAGTATCGAAAAATTAATCAGTGATCTTGGCATTGGCAACTTGATTACTTTTACAGGCAGGATCGATCACTTGGAATTTGTTAAGCAGTACGCAAAAGCAGCTGTGGCGGTCGTACCTTCTGTATACGAAGGCTTTGGCCTTCCCGTGGGCGAAGCCATGGCTTGCGGTGTCCCGGTAATAAGCACAACAGGAGGCGCGCTTCCTGAAGTTGTGGGGGATGCCGGTGTCCTGGTACCGCCGGCTGATCATCATGCCTTAGCCAGGGCAATTACATCACTTTTTGATAATCCAGACCACGCGAAAGAACTGGGCCAGGCAGGATACAAAAGAGTAATGGAAAACTTTACATGGACTAAAGCAGCCGAAAAAACAGTTGAAACTTACCGGGAGGTTATTCGTGATCACCGTTGATTTTGACAGACTCCACAGATCATCAAAAACGCTGGAAGGCTTTAAAATACTGGATATTGGCTGCGGACCCGGCCGTCACACCTGTTCTGCATATCAATTCAAAAATGTTTTATCGATCGGTGTTGATTTGAGTTTTGACGACCTTTTAGAGGCAAAGCAAAGGCTTGAATTCCACGACAGGCTTGGCGAGCATGGTGGAGGACGCTGGGGACTCTCCGTCGCGAATATAACTCGGTTGCCATTTGAAGATAACTTCTTTGATCTTGTGATCTGCTCGGAAGTATTAGAGCACATCCCGGATGAAAAGTCAGCTATCAACGAGATTGTTCGTGTCGCAAAACCCGGCAACAACATTGTCGTGAGTGTGCCAAGGTACCTTCCGGAAAAAATTTGCTGGGCACTTTCTGACGATTACTTCAACGCGAACCAGGGACACATTCGTATATATAAAAAGGATAATTTAATTGCGCTTATGGAAAGCGCGGGAAGTAAAAACTGGTCGTATCACTATGCCCACAGCCTTCACGCGCCATACTGGTGGCTGAAATGTCTGGTTGGCCCCACCAGAGACAACTCAACCCTTGTTAATTTATACCACCGCTTTCTTGTCTGGGATATGATGAAAAAACCGAAGGTAACGCGATTTTTGGATTACCTGCTAAATCCAATTCTTGGCAAGAGTACAGTTCTTTATTTTAAAAAAAATGTTAATGGTTAACAAAATAACTCGATCAAGACTATTTGCTGAAATGTTCGAAAAAAATCTGATTTTTGTTCAATATCAAGGAAGGCGATAATTTTAAACGCAGGAATACATTGAGTATTTCGAGTATTGAAATTTGAGCCTGACACAGAGATTGGGCAAAAAGCAGTATTTTTTAAAGGCCTGCTATTCTGCAAAAGGATTTCTCTGCACACTCCCGCCTCTCCTGCGTTTTAGCACTCCCAGCGTTTTGATCATAGGAAGTTCATGAAAAAAACCGGATGCCACCGCAAATTGATAGACATGATACGGTGCCTGTCCACCCTCTTTGGGATCTTTAAAAACATCATGAATAAGAAGGTATCCATCCTGCATGATATGGCTGCCCCACGAATTATAATCCGTGCAGGCTGCTTCAAAAGAATGTCCGCCATCGATAAAAACCAGGCTTAATGGCGTTACCCACATTCGAGCCGCAATATCGGAACGGCTTACAATGGGTACAACCGTATCCTCAAGCCCGGCCGTCTTTATGGTTTTACGAAATTCGCTGAATGTGTCAACACATCCTGTTGCGTTATTGTAAAGATCAGGATCAAAATACTCCTCACCCGGCTGCTGTTCTTCTGAACCGCTATGGTGGTCAATGGAAAAAAGTATGCTGTTTTTTTCTTTGCAGGCGCTTCCCAGGTACATCGTTGATTTCCCGCAATAACTTCCGATTTCCAGGCACGGGCCAAACCCGCCCGCTTCTTTGGCGATCTCGTATAACGCCGCACCCTCCTCCGGATCCAGAAAACCTTTAACTTTTTCAATTAAGTTGGAATCAATATTCATTGTAAAATAATTTCACTGGACCCTTTATTTAATAGAAAAAAACGAATGCCGAATACTGAATATCGAACACCGAATCACGAAGTTTGCTTATATTTTTGGTCTTCTTTTGACGTTGTTTACTATTAAGTATTTCGCAAAAAGTTAAAATCTGACTGTTTACAAGTGTTTTAAGTGTTAGGTTTTACGTTTTAAGTGGGTCTAATAATGCCAAAAGATAACGACTTAACACTTAAAACCTAAAACGAGATGAATTCGACTTTTTACGAATTCATCATCCTTCTACATTCGATATTCGGTGTTCATTATTCGATATTTGTTTGTTTATCTTTTTTCAGTGCCTCACTCGAATCCTAAAATCCTTGACCTCTTGTCGAAGATCCCGGACTTTGAGTGGGGAATCCTCTAAGTTGCAAGTCTTAAGGTATATCATTATATCCACGAACAAGAACTTCTCTTGGCTTGGCTCCATCTGAAGGGCCGACAATGCCTTCTCTCTCCATTGTCTCGATAATTCGGGCTGCCCTGTTATATCCGATCCGTAAATGCCGTTGAATCATTGAAATAGACGCTTGCCCTGTTTTTGTTATGAGCGCAACTGCGTCATCGTACATCTCATCATGCGCCTCTTTTTCTTCTGACTCGAAATCAGAAATGGATGTTTGGGTAACCGATTCGTTATATTCAGGCGGTTTTTGCAATTTTAAGAATTCTGTGATCTTTTTCAATTCAGCTTCCGATGTATAAGCGCCGTGAATCCGCTGAAGCCTGGCGGTACCGGGAGGCAGAAGAAGCATATCTCCGTTTCCGAGAAGATTTTCCGCGCCATTGGTATCAATAATCGTTCTTGAATCTGTTTTTGAAGAAACCTGAAAAGAAAGACGGGAAGGGAAGTTTGCCTTAATGATACCGGTAAGGACATTCACTGATGGCCGCTGGGTCGCGAGAATTAAGTGGATGCCCGCGGCTCTTGCCATTTGTGCCAATCGCGTCAGTGCGACTTCTACATCCCGGGATGCAACCATCATCAAATCGGCCAGCTCGTCGATAATAACAACAATATATGGCAGTTTCTCTGGCGCATCGCCTGTGCTATCTTTTACCCTTTTAACGATTTTATCGTTATATTGGATTATGTTTCGGGCTTTTATTTCAGCAAGCTTTTCATATCGCCTCTCCATTTCCCGAACCGCCCAAAAAAGAGCGTTGGTCGCCTTTTTGACATCCGTTACAACAGGCGTAATCAAATGAGGAATCCCATCGTAAGATGTAAGTTCTATTCTTTTGGGATCTATCATGATCAGCTTTACATCATCAGGACTCGATTTATACAGGAAACTGCAAATCATGGCATTTAATGCCACGCTCTTGCCGGAACCTGTGGCACCCGCAATTAAAAGGTGCGGCATTTTATCCAGCTCAACAACAACCGGGTTCCCAATGATATCTTTCCCCAGGCAAAGAACGAGTTTTGATTTGGACTTTTCAAAAATATCGGAAACAATCAATTCCTTAAATTTTACCATTTCTCTGACCGCGTTTGGAATTTCAATTCCAACCGCTGCCTTGCCGGGAATGGGTGCCACAATTCGGATACTGATTGCCCTGAGCGCAAGAGCAAGATCATCCGTGAGATTAACTATTTTATTAATCTTCACACCGGCAGCCGGCTCGTATTCAAATGTGGTCACCACCGGCCCGGGTGTTACGATAACCACTTTCCCCTGCACACCGAAATCATCTAATTTTTTTTCAAGCAGTTTTGAAAGCATCCTCAGATTTTCACTATCAGCAGAAGATGGACCCGCTTCAGGGTCATCTAAAAATTTGACCGAAGGAAGCTGAAATTCTTCTCCGGTACGCATAAATGAGAATACTTCCTGCTTCGGTGCGGGTGCTTTTCGTTTGAGAGCGGGGCTCGCTGTCTCAATCTTTATATCATTTTCCTTTTTTATACTCTTTTCTTTTAATGTCTTTAAGCGTTTTTTTGCCTTCCCTCTTCTTTCTTTCCATTTTATATAGGCTGTGTCTGCCCTTTCCAAAAAATCTTTACTAACATTCGATAAACGGTAAAAAGCTTTCAGTAGTGAAAAACCTGTTGCCAGAATAAAACCGATAACCCAAGCCATCAGCAGG
>JAFDFT010000170.1 GCA_019309685.1 Deltaproteobacteria bacterium | reverse complement strand
CAGTTATTTTAAGAAACTTGCGGCGGTTTATCTTCACAATTTTTCTCACGACCTTGACCTTTGTTTTATTTCAATTGCCCTATGAATCGCACGTTTAATTCGGTTATATGTCCCACAACGGCAAATGTTATCTGACATGGCATGATTAATATCGGAATCAGTAGGATGAGGATTTTCCTCTAAAAGGGCAACAGCAGAAATGATTTGACCGGGCTGGCAATAACCGCATTGGGAGACATCTTCTTCTATCCACGCCTTGATAACAGGATGTTTCTTGCCACTTGCTAATCCTTCAATAGTAGTAATTTTCGCTCCATCAGCGTATGAGACTGCCATAGCACATGAACGAATTACTTTTCCATCTATGAGAACATTGCATGAACCACACAAACCTCTACCACACCCATATTTTGTGCCGGTTAATAATAGCTTTTCGCGCAATACCCATAAAAGGGGCATGTCCGGATCTACATCCAACGCATAATGCTTATTATTGACAGTTAATTTAATCATTTTATTGTGTTGAAACGCATAATGCGCGAGGCTCAATTATCCTGGTACAGTATTACTAATTAGTTTTTTTGTTTGAAATTTTGTTCGCTGTGACTTTATTTCTAGGCTTAATTCTTTGAGGTACTAATGAAGCCTTACTGTTCTTATTCCCCTCTTAACTGTGAGCTTTCTATTCATGTATTTACAGACCCCTTAAGCGAATTATATGAATACTTTTCACAATAGGGATTTGAGGATCTGATCACTTTTTCTTAGAAAAATAAATATTTTTCTGTTTTTTGTGTACTTGAATAAGTCTTTTTTTGCTAGCAATAATTATCATTTGAATATAAGTGGTATCTTATTTTCGTGACTGCTATAATTATTTAATAGGATTAATATAGCAAACTTTATCTAAATAAAAAAGAACATTCCAATATGTAAACAAAATCTTTAAACATGCTTTCATTGGATTAGTGCTCAGACCAATGATTTGTGCAGACATTAACCAATGGGTCGTCCTTTTTTCAATGCATAAAGATTATATGTGATTTTTGCGGGATAAACTTAAAAAACCACTTCTGATTTAGTTACTGAGAGGTGAAAATATCAATTAATATTTCTTGACTACTTAATGATGATTCCTTATTTTAATTGGGTATAGATTTTTGATTCAATTTTGTTCTAACTATATCTGAACAATTTACGAATATGTCAATTAGCAAAATAAAATCTTTCTGGGTCGTAGCCTGTTTCTTCATTCTTCTATTTACCTCTCTTTTAGCTATCCGGCTCGAGGTCCCTGCCAAGTTATTTCCAGATCACGCCCCAGCCCATCCGATTGATCCCACTTCAAAGGAAGATATTACAGAAGCTGCTGAAAGAGATACATGGATGAACATTTTTCAGAATGATAAAAAAATCGGTTACACTCACTCTACCTTTTCAAAGCAGGAGTACGGATTTACGTTGAAAGAAACCATTTTCATGCGAATTAATACCATGGGCAAGGTTCATGATTTGCATATTCACACACGCGGAAAGCTGGATAATGACTTTTCACTTTCATCATTTGAATTTAATATCAATTCAGGCATTTTTAATTTTTCCGCAAAAGGAACTGTTTCAGGCAATATTCTATCCGTAAAAACACAAAGTGCAGGTGCAGGTCGCTCAATAAATATCCATCTTCAAAAAAAGCCATATTTGATCGCAGGCATTTTAAACACCATTCGGATGTCAGACATTAAACCAGGAAAAGAATATATCTACGATATTTTTGACCCGGCAACCATGGGCCAGGAGCCGGTTAACATTAAAATTATGGATATTGAAGATATCCGGATAATGGACAAGACAGTAAAAGCATCAATAATATCAATGGATTTTAAAGGAGCAAAACAGCTGGTATGGCTCGATAAAAACGGCGACGTCTTAAAAGAGGAAGGGCTTTTGGGAATAACGTTAATAAAAACAACCCCTGAGGATGCACGCTCAAACCTGGCAGTTCAGGCGAGTGACGACCTTGTAGAGATAGTTTCAATCGCCGCCAATGTGCCGTTAAATGAAACCGATACGCTCAGCAAACTCGAAGTTGAAATCAGTGGAACAACTATAAATAACGCGTATTTAAACGGAGGCAGGCAAATCCTTAATGGAAATATTCTTATGATCCAAAAAGAATCCCTTCAAAACCTTCCTTTATCTTTTGATACAAATAATTTAACAAAGGATGAAATAAACTTCTTAAAGCCCACACCGTTCATACAGTCCGATCACAAAAAAATTCGAGATCTTACAAACAAGATTGTATCAGATAAGGATACACCTCTGGAAAAAACCAGAAAGCTTCTTTTTTGGATACACAAAAATATTGATAAAAAACCGGTTGTATCCCTGCCGGACGCCCTTTCCACACTCGAAAATCGGATGGGCGATTGTAATGAACACGCTGCCCTGATGGCTGCATTTGCGCGCGCTGAAGGTATCCCTGCCAAAATTGAAGCGGGCCTGGTTTATCTTAATGGCCGCTTTTATTATCATGCCTGGAATCTTCTTTACATAGGCAGGTGGATAACAGCGGACGCACTTTTTGGTCAGATGCCGGCAGACGTTTCCCATATCAGGCTTTCCAGCGGAGAACTCAAAGAACAATTAAACCTGATGAGCATGCTCGGTAATATTAAATTAAAAATAAAGAGTTATTCAAAATGATAGAACTCAAAGAACTTACAAAAAAATACGCAGATTATACAGCAGTGGATCATCTAAGCCTGAATGTTGATAAAGGTGAAATTTACGGATTCATCGGACCCAATGGCGCTGGAAAAACAACAACTATCAAGATGATGGGCGGTTTACTTGAACCGACAACTGGAAGTGTTTTTATATCCGGTATCAACATGAGTGAACATCCTGAAAAGGCAAAAAGGAAAATCGGATTTATTCCCGACAGGCCCTATCTGTATGAAAAGTTAACCGGGATGGAATTTCTTAGATTTACTGCGGATTTGTATCATGTTGACGTAAACGTATTTTTCAAAAAAGCAGAAGAAAATTTAAACATGTTCTCTTTAACCGACTGGTCTAATGAACTGATCGAATCGTATTCTCATGGTATGAAACAGCGCCTGATTATGTCGGCAGCCCTATTGCACGATCCGGAAGTGATCATCGTTGATGAACCCATGGTGGGCCTGGATCCAGCTGCAATCAAACTGGTAAAAGAGTTGTTTAAAGACTTGGCTAAAAAAGGCGTAACAATTTTTATGTCTACACATACACTTAAGATAGCGGAAGATATTTGTGATCGCATTGGTGTAATCCACAAGGGCACATTAATCGCCAAAGGAACCACGGACGATTTGAAAAGAGAAGCACAAGTGACCCACGCAGATCTTGAACAGGTGTTTATTAATCTGACAGAAAATAATAACCCATGAAAGACATTATAACTCTTTTAAAACCAAGAATCCGGTCAGTCATCAATAGTGGTCTTTCTAATAATAGTAGAAGAGGATTTTATAAACTCATTTTACTGGGAATCATCGGCATTGTGTTTTGGTGCGGTGTTTTTGCCGTTTCATTTAGAGTTCTGCTGTATTTCAAAGGAATAGAAGAAATTGGAGATATCCTGGCGTTTAAACTTCTCTCCATGATCATTATTACCTCTTTCGCATTACTCATTTTCAGCAGTATTTTGACATCACTTTCGAAGCTTTACCTGTCAAAGGATCTTTTACTTATACATTCAATGCCGGTTTCCGGTTATAAAATTTTTACCGCTAGGTGGATTGACAGCACTATTGAAAGTTCCTGGATGGTTATTATATACACACTTCCCGTCTTCATTTCATATGGCATTATTTTCCATGTGGGGCCATTTTACTATATAGACATTATACTGGCACTTATTTCATTATCTTTAATCGCTTCAGGGTTAAGCACTATTCTTGTAATGATCGCTGTTGTTGTCATTCCAGCCAATCGGATGAAAAGCGTTTTTATCCTCCTGGGGCTCTTTCTTTTCATGGTGCTTTATATCGCTTTTCGTCTGTTGAAACCTGAACTGCTGGTTGATCCTGAAGTTTTTGATACTGTTCTGGTATACATATCCGCTTTAAAAACACCGGCATCCCCCTTCCTGCCGAGCACCTGGGTCTTTGACAATATTCAATCTATTCTTTCAGGCTCTCTTTTAGAGGGATTATTTCATCTTGCTTTATCCTGGAGCTTTACGCTGGCAATGATTTTTACGATCATAATTGTTTCGGACGCATTATATTTCAAAGGATTTTCACGCACACAGACTGCTGCTGTACGCTTATTTAAATACCGCCCTGCTGAAAAGTATGGTTTTAATTTTCTCCACGTACCCTTAAAGGCGCTCGCCTTAAAAGAAATTAAAACATTTTTCCGTGACCAGACGCAATGGTCGCAGCTCTTTCTCATTGGCGCACTGGTCATCATCTATATTTATAATTTTAGCGTGCTCCCCATAGAAAAATCACCCATAAAAACTGTTTATCTCCAAAACCTTCTCTCGTTTCTAAACATGGGTCTCGCGCTTTTTGTTTTAACTGCCATTACAGCCCGTTTTGCCTATCCTGCTGTGAGCACAGAGTGCCAGGCGTTTTGGATCCTAAAATCTGCGCCCATAAAGCTTAAAAGCTTTTTATGGATAAAATTTTTTATATATTATTTTCCTCTGCTTATTCTTACTGAAGTCCTTATTATTGTGACGAATATCCTGCTTCATGTAACACCCTTTATGATGATACTTTCTACAATCACTGTGTTTTTCCTCGTACCCGGTATCGTTTCAATGGGTATCGGTTTTGGCGCGGCATATCCGGACTTTAAGGCTGAGAATCCAACGCAGACCGTAACCAGTTTCGGCGGATTTCTTTTCATGATGCTCTGCGCTGCATATATAGCGCTCATTATCATCATTCAGGCTGGACCGGTGTACAATCTTTTCATGTCGGGTATAGAAGAAAAGGCTCTATCTTATTTTGAATGGGCCTGGATAATTGTTTCCTTTTCGCTTGCCCTTATTCTCAGTATTCTCGCCATTGTCATACCCATGCGATTTGGGGAGTCAAGACTCTTAAAAATTTTGATCTAAAGTTTGAGCTAATACCTGAATTTTGAACGAATTGGAGGCTTTCATATGCAAGGCATTTAAGGGTGAAGCTATAGTGAACTATTGCGAACCCTTAATAACGCCGCATATGGAAGTCTCCGGTTCGCCCATCGGGTAAAAATTCATGATAAAAAAGAGTGAATCCTCCTTTTACTATATGGGTAAAATGCTTCAAGGTTAAAATATTTCTGGGACGATGATAATGATTAATTAAAAAAGATTCTCATCAATTTTCATTCAAGATTTAGGTAATAATTGACACAGGTGCTGTTCAAAGATACTATTTACTAAAAACACCTAAAAAACCTAAAACAGCAGTAACCTTTGAAAAATACTAATTTTTGTTAAAGTTCAAGGAAGTCGATAATTTTAATCCTCCACCGAACTTTGGCGGATTAACCGCAGGAATACATATAGTATTTTGAGGATTGAAATTTTAGGCTGATACAGAAATTGGACAAAAAGGGGAATTTTTTAAAGGTTTCTCATAGAGGTGAATCATGAATAAAGCACTTAAATGGTTTTTAATCATAGGCGGCGGGCTTTGCATACTTATTATCGCAGCACTGATCATATCGCAGCACTGATCATCCTTCCCATGTTTATCGATGTTCAGAAATACAAACCGTTGATTGAAAAAGAAGTATCCAAAGCCACTGGCCGTACATTTACCATTGGTGACGAGATTAAACTGTCTTTGTTCCCACTGGCAATACTCTCGTTTAACAATCTGCACCTGGGCAATCCACCGGGATTTGAAGAAAAAGACTTTGTAAGTATAAAACAATTTGATGCCAGGGTGAAGCTGTTCGCCTTTCTTTTGTCACGGTTTAAAGAAATAAAGGTGAAGCGCTTCATTATTGAAGAGCCTAGAATTGTGATGGAAACACAAAAAGATGGCCGTAACAGTTTAGACGGCATTGTAAAGGCTGGAGAAACCAAACCAAAAGCAGAGCAAAAGCCTAAAGAAGGCAAACCGGCAAAAAGCCTCCCGATTCAAACCTTTACTGTAGATGAATTTGCCATCACCAATGGAACAATCATCTTGATTGATCATTCAAAGGGAGACCGCAAAGAAATTTCGGCCATAAATCTTAAGCTGGATGATCTTTCGCTTGATCAGCCCATCAGCATTTTCTTCTCCGCTCTTGTAGAAAAATACCCTTTCTCTCTTGAAGGTAGTGCAGGGCCTTTGGGAAAAGACTTAAACAGCATCGGCAAGGGTACCATGCATATTGATCTTTCCTTTACCGCCCTTAATCACCTTAAAATGGATATGAAAGGCAATATTATTGATCCTGCCACTGATCCCCGTTTTGATCTGACTTTTAACACGCCATCCTTTTCACCGCGGAAAATGATGAGTTCGATAAATCAGCCCTTCCCGGTTAAAACAACGGATCCAAAAGCATTTGAAAAGGTTGGGCTTTCTTTTCATGTTAACGGTGACAAAACAAATGTTAGTATTTCAGATGGATTGATGCTTATTGATGACTCAAACCTTACGTTTACGGCCAGTGCCGGAGAATTTTCCAAACCAAAAATAGCATTCGACGTAAACCTGGATGGTATTGATCTGGATCGATATATGCCGGAAAAGGAAAAGATAAAACCAAAAGGAGAAAAAGAAAAAAAAGCCAAACCTCAGGCAGCAAAAAAGAAAAAAACAGATTACGCGCCGCTGCGTAAACTTGAATTAGATGGTAAAGTGAAAATAGGCAATCTCAAGGTAAGCAATGTTAAAATCCAAAACATAAACGTTAAAATTTCCGGCAGAAATGGTATCTTTAAGATACACTCGGCAACATTGGCCATGTATGATGGCAGCCTGGCCGCAACCAGCGTGCTAAACGTAACGCAGGAAAGACCAAAAACCGATATTCAATTAAAGGTCGACTCCATACAGATCGCCCCGTTGATTAAAGACCTCTTAAATAAGGAATATATTGAGGGAACGACACACGCGAACATATCGCTTGGCATGGTAGGGGACGATCCCAAAATTATCAAAAAAACCCTTAATGGAGATGGTGAGCTTCTTTTTAAGGACGGAGCCATTATCGGCATCGACCTTTTAGGCATGGTCAGCAATGTTGAATCCGCTTTTAGTGTATCATTGGAAGATGAACAACAGCCCAAAACAGAGTTTACAGAACTCAGAGCACCATTCACGATAACGAACGGTGTCTTAAACACCTCTGGCACCATTTTAAAATCCCCTGTGCTTCAAACCGTAACAACCGGAAAAGCGAATCTTCCCAAAGAAACACTCGATTTCACGGTCGAACCCAGGTTTGTAGCTACGAGTGTGGATAAAGCAAAAACTGCTGAAGCGGAAGATGAAGAGAAGAAAAAAGTAACAGAAATTAAAGTGCCTGTGCTTATTACTGGAACGTTTTCCGACCCCAAGTTCCGCCCGGATCTTCGTAAAATCCTTCAAAATGCCATTGAGGATGAACTATTTGAATCAAAAGAATTTAAAAAGATTTTCAAAAAAGAGGAACTAAAACTATTGGAAGATACAACAAAAGATTTGATCAGAGGAATTCTTAAAAAGAAATAAAGACCAACAAGTTGCAAAAAACATTGAGCATATTTAAAGGCAGATAATTATCCCCCTACAGTAATAAAGTAGGTATGAAATCCAATTACAATCAGTACAATAAAAATCAAAGCTGGAATTATCCAATTAAAAAGAAACTCCAAACCTTCTTCATGAAAATCTAAGTATTTATCGGAATCATCGCCAATTTTCATAAATGAATCACCCCCTCACTTTCACCTCCTTGGGGTGACATAAAAATGTCACACCAAATGTCACCCCTGGGGAGGAAAAAAGATGAAAAAACGTGTTTAGCCACGCTTCCATTTATATTATCGGCAAAATCACAGCCTGACTTTATTTAATTTTCCTAAAACTCTTTTATCTGCATATACGAATTTTCCTTCATTGAACAAAGACTTATTTTTTAATTGCATTTCATATAGTTAAGATATAGATATCTTTTCTGTATGGATTTACATCTTTAAGATTTCGGAGATTTTTTACATGAAACTTGGAATTGTAGGGCTGCTTCATTCGGGAAAAACAACTGTTTTTGAGGCATTAACGCACCAGTCTGAATCAGCAACCCACAAAGGTGAAGGCCGGTTAGGAACAGTGAACGTTCCTGACAGCCGCCTGGATTATTTAAGGGATATGTATGAACCCAAAAAACAAATATATGCCCAGATAAGCTATTTGCTCCCTGGAAAGCATAGCCAAAAAAAAGATTCTGATAAGAGTGCCATAAACCAGATCAGGGACTGTGACGCTTTAATCCATGTAATTCGAAATTTCAAAACCTACGGTGCGGAAAAGCCGAATCCCCGTCAGAACTTTATCGAGCTTAATCAAGAATTAATTCTTACTGACCTGGCTGTTGTTGAACCCCGCTTGGAGCGGCTTCATCTTGAAAAAAAACAGGGTAGAACAATTGATGAAAAAGAGATTTCTTTGCTGACGGAATGTCTTAGACATCTTGAAGATGAAGTCCCTTTGAGAAAACATCCGGAACTCCCGTCCGCGGACATTTTAAAAGGGTACGCATTTATTTCAAGCAAGCCGATGCTCGTTTTGTTTAACAATGATGATGATGATAACCGTTTACCCGATATCAAAAAAATGAATTCAAACGAAACCTGTATGGCTGTGAGGGGAAGACTTGAACAGGAAATCGTTCAAATACCTGAGGAAGAAAAACAGGACTTTCTTGCAGAGTTTGACATTGCTGAATCCGCCATGGATAGAGTTATCCGGGAGTCATACGAACTCCTGGGGCTTATCTCATTTTTTACCGTGGGCAAGGATGAAGTCAGGGCATGGACTATAAAAAAAGATTCAACCGCTTTGGATGCGGCAGGCGCTATCCATACGGACTTTCAAAAAGGATTTATCCGCGCGGAAGTTGTTTCCTTTGACGATCTTACCAACGCAGGGAGCCATCAGGAAGCCAAAAAAAAAGGAACCGTAAGACTGGAAGGAAAGACGTATATTGTTCAGGATGGGGATGTTATCGAGTTTCGGTTTAATGTGTGAAATGATGAATGTTTGTAGTTAGATTTCTCAACGAGTAAATAATACGGGCACAAAGAGCCCAGCTTTGATTTCGCTCCTGGAAGGGGCTTATAAAGCAATTAGAATTCAGGAGTCAGTAGCCGGAAGTCAGGAGGAAAAAATAGAAATTGAGCAAAAAGTAGTGTTTTGCAAAGGTCTTGATACCTTGCCTCAGAATATCGTTTTAAGGTATACTTCACGAAAATGCAAAAACCATCCCACATAGAAACACCTTTCAAAAACAGAATGTTAACGAATGTTCCTCCCTGGATTTTTATCGGAGCCGTTATCGTTCTGTTTCCTATTTTTGCGTTCATCACAATTAATAATATCAACAGGCAAAAGGAAAACAGTATCCGCTTACTGTTTGAAAAAGGGGCTGCATTAATCAGAGCCTTTGAAGCCGGCACTAAAACAGGCATGATGATGCATGGAGGTGATTTTCAACTGCAACAGCTTCTGATGGAAACAGCCCAACAGCCTGATATTTTATATCTTTTGGTTACGGACAAAACAGGCAGGATACGTGCGCATAACAAACCATCATACATAGGGAAATTTCATGGTAAAGATTTAGATCTTGTAGAGATATTAAATTTGTCAGAAGTAAAATGGCGGCAGATCTCCATGGATAACGGGGAAAAAGTATTTGAAATATTTAGAAAATTTCGCCCCAACCTTAGCCCAACGAATATGCATCGCGGGCATATGATGCGCCGACAAATGTTTCAACCAGAAACAAACAATCGCAATTTTGACGAAATGTCTGGAATGATTATTTTTGTCGGGCTTGATATGAGTTCAATAGAATCCGCAAGATTATCCGACGCCCGGCATACAATTGTTATGGCCGTCATATTGCTATTGGTTGGGTTTTCAGGCATCATTTTACTTTTTTTAACGCAAAGTTACAGGACTGCAAGAACTTCACTATACAGAATTAAGGCGTTTTCCGATAATATCGTTGAAAATATGCCTATCGGCATCCTGACAACTGATCCTCAAAAAAAAATAGTGTCAATGAATAATGCTGCGGGAAACATTTTATGTGTTTCAGGTAAAGATATTATTGGAAAAGATGCAAAACAGATACTCCCCAATAAATTATATGATAAAATTGAGAATTTAAATGACGAAGAAGGTTTTGTTGAAGAAGAAATTGATTGCCCCATAAGAGGTATAAAAATACCCATTGAACTCAATACAACTTTGCTCAATGATGAAAGCGGAGGATCACTGGGGAAGGTCATCCTGCTTAAAGATTTAAGTGAGGTGTCTGAATTAAGAAAGGAGATCGCAAGAAGTCAGAGGTTGGCATCCGTCGGCAGGCTTGCCGCAGGCGTGGCGCATGAAATCCGCAACCCTTTAAGCTCTATCAAGGGCTTTGCCACGTATTTCAAAGAGAGGTATGATAAAAAGGCGGAAGATGAAAATATTGCCAATGTGATGGTCCAGGAAGTTGACCGCTTAAACAGGGTGGTCAGCCAACTGCTGGAATTTTCCAAGCCGATTACCATAACGAAAAAATCCATCCGTATGAAGCCATTTATAGAAGATTCATTAAAAATGATAGAACAGCAGGCAGCTG
>JAFDFT010000169.1 GCA_019309685.1 Deltaproteobacteria bacterium | reverse complement strand
AATCATTACGGTTACGGCCTGCAGGGGTGAGTTTATTTCATGGGCGATGGAGGCGGCCAGTTGGCCGGTAACGGCCAGCCTTTCAGACCGCGCGAGTTGATTTTGAAGAAGTTTTGTTTTGGTGATATCTCTGAGAATAGCAATTTTATAAATCGTGCCGTCTCTGTGAATAATGGGAGAGTTTGTCACACTATAGGTCCGGTCATCTAACGGGCTGACAACTTCTGTTTCCGCCTGTTCCCACTCCTTGATAATATGATACACACACCATGGACACTGTTCGTCTAAGCCGTTAACAATTTTAAAACAGGACTCTCCGATAGCTTCATAACCGGTTCGTTTAATCATAGCGGAATTCATGTAGGCTATTTTAAATTCCTTATCCGTAATAAATACTGGATCATTTAAGGATTCCATCATGGAGCGGTACGGTTCTTCACTTTCCCGTAATGACTTTTCTGCCCGGAGACGTGCAGTGATTCCGCCGGCATCCTGAACGACGCATATCACTTTATACGGTTTAGAGTTTTTATAAATGATTTGCGTGTTAATGGTGGCTCTTAGCTCTTTGCCATTTTTTGTTTTAAGGCTGTATTCGGCAGAATCCAAAAATTGAACTTTCTTTCGGCCTTTAATTTTATCCTTGATCGTTAGAGTATCCATATCTTGAATGGAGAGGTCAAGGGGGGTCATTGTGTGAAGCTCTTCTTTTGTGTAGCCTGAGTATTCACACATAATGTCATTTGCATCGGTAAATTTAAGGCTTTTAAAATCAAATTCAAAAATCGCGACAGGCAGGGTGTTGATTATCTGACGATATTTATCTTCGCTTTCTTTTAAATTTTGCAGGCCAAGACTGATTTGGGCCGCTCGCTTTTCCAGCGCTTTGATTTTTTTTGTTAACCCTTTCGGGTTTGCTTTATCAGCCATTGCATTTAACTCTGATTTTACGAAGCGTTGAAACGAATAATTATTCAGTAGAGTCCAGCTTGTATAGGAAAGAATAGGTTTTAGATGTTATTTGTTTCAGTACGGTTTCCTGCCCGTTAAACAATATGTCGGCAGTTTGTATTGTTTTCATACCTTTTTATGATTCAAACAAGGATAGAATCGATGTCTCGCAAGGGAATTTATATCCGGATGAGTTCATGGGGACATTACGTTAAATATAGTGATAAGTCAACAGATACGGATTGATGTTTAAAAGGATAAATATTTTAGATGGATTTCAGGTTTTTTAAAAAGAATTAAGCGGTAAAGAGGCTGGAAGAATAAAGTGGAGATCCATATCGATAATAAGTTGCCAGGAATATACTAAATTCCGGATTTCTGACAATAAGATAAAAGCAAAAAGCTTTTTAAAAAATCATATATTAATTGGGAAAATTAAAAAACTGCTTGACGAAAGTTTTTTGATGGATATAATTCACACTATGAATTAATTAAGGGATATAAAATGTCAAAGATTACAACGCAGCAGTTACGTGAATTCCAGGATTTAATCGAAAAAGTTTTCCAGTGTTGCCAGGATCGAATACAATATCAAAGTAAGAAGTTTAATCTTCCAGATGCAGAACTGCGATGTATTATGTTATTTGGCGAGGAGCGTTATCTTACGCCTAAAGGAATTGCTCAAAAAATGAAAGTGGTAAAGAGCCGGGTTTCTAAAATTATCTTGGGCCTTGAGAAAAAAGATTTGATCCGTCGGCTAAAAGATCCTGAAGATTCAAGGGGATATCTATTAACCATTACGCCTTCTGGCAAGCAAAAGGTAAAAGAAATTCAAAAATTTTATGATGAAGTTCATTATGAAGTGCTTGCGCAGATGACGTCCGGGCAGCGAAACGTATTGTTAAACAATCTTAATCTTCTTAAATCGTGCATGGAAGCAGGAAGGGAGTTGATGAATTAAGAATGTATAGACGGCCAATTAGACAGGCCTTGTGGTTTTAAATGCTGAAAGTCTTTTATGTTTATGCGCGAAATATAAGTTCATACTATAAACATAAAATAAGCTTTAAGATAAAGAGGTGCGCAATTGTCAATGGCTAAAAACAAATAACATAGGGGGAATCAAATGGAAAATATCGAAAAACAAATGGCGGATTTAAAATCTCAGGTTGAAGCGCTTGACAAAAAGACACCTGGGAGTAAACTTTCGATGGTAGTGTTCAGTGGAGATTTGGATAAAGCCCTGGCAGCGTTTATTATTGCTACGGGTGCCGTGGCTATGGGACTCGAAGCGGTTATGTTTTTTACATTTTGGGGTACATCTATTCTTCGAAGCAAAAAAAAGAAGGTCAGCGGCAAGGACTTAATGAGCAAAATGTTTGGATTCATGCTCCCCAAAGGGGCCAGTAAGGTAAAACTTTCCCAGATGAACATGGGCGGAATGGGCACAGCCATGATGAAGTCTTTGATGAAAAAGAAAAACGTCGCTTCCCTGGATGAAATGATCAACATGGCCAGTGAGCTGGGGGTTAAAATTTATGTTTGTGAGATGTCTATGGATCTTATGGGGTTTAAGCGTGAGGAGATGATCGACTATCCGGGACTTGAATTCTGCGGTGTTGCTAAATTCCTGGAAGAAGCCAACGGCAGCAAAATCCAGATGTTTATATAAAGTGTATATAAAACATTGGAGAAATGCAGCTGACACTTCTAAAGTGTTGTCTGCTTAAGTTAATAATAATTGCACTAAAAAAAGGATAGAAAAATGAGCGATGAAATTAATGTTGACAAAGTAATGGATCTCAAAGGGATGCCGTGCCCCATGCCGATTGTTAAGGTAAGCAAAGGCATAAAAGATGTTGAGGTGGGACAGGTCATTCAGGCCATTTCCACGGATCCTGGGTCTCTTACGGATTTTCCTGCATGGGCCAGAACGAGCGGGAACGAAATCCTGAAAACAGAACAAACCGAAGAAGAATTCGTATTCTACATTAAACGAACAGCATGATTGCGTTAAATATTCCTGGCAGGTATTTATGATTGTGCTTCCTGGGAAGTGCACTGATCCTATGATTGATTTGGGATTGATTTGAGATTGATTTACGGCACATTTCCCGGGAAAACTTATTTTATTTACTAGATGGAGGAAATGAAGTGGATACGATTTATTATCTTGTTCTCGTACCAATGATTTATCTCGCCTTTTTTGTCTTTAGTGTCGGCACCATCATCAGGCTCATTAATATATGGCGAAAACCCAAGTTTCCAACGACGTTGCAGATCTATCCTGAAAAGAAACCGTCCTGGCTGTGGACTCTGTTTGACACATTCCTGTTAAATAGCGCGCGAAGGCATAATCCGGTGCTGTGGTTTTTCCTCATGGTTTTTCATTTCTGTTTTTTGCTGCTCATCATAGGGCACCTGGAATTGATAAAGGATTTCAGGATACTGCAAATTATCGAACATGAAATATTTCTAGGAAAAGGATTCATCGGGCTGATTTTGTCTATATCGCTGATATTCTTTCTGTTCAGACGTTTTGTCTCCCCCACGAAAGATCTTTCCGTACCTGAAGATTATTATTTACTTATTCTCCTTTTTCTTGCCGTTATTTTCGGAAGTGAAATGGACTGGGCAAGAACACTGTATGGATATGAAGAAATGGGGGTCGAAGATTACCGGGGATATCTGATGAGCCTTTTCTTGCTCAAACCCGATATTTCTTTTGTGGATGCGCCCGGGCATTCATTTATGCTGGTGTTGCATGTATTTTTTGCCAATCTTTTTTTGATGTTCTTTCCGTTTAGCAAAATAATTCATTCATTTTTATCTTTACCATTAAATAAACTCCGGAGAGGTTAACAATGGAAGAAAAACTTCGTGAAGAGCTGATCAAGCTTTTTGAAAGCAAACTTTCAAAGCCCATGCAGATGTACCTGGAAACATGTTCACGATGCGGTATCTGCACACCGGCCTGTCATGCCTATGCTTCGATGCCTCAGGCAAAATACACGCCCGCTTACAGGGCGGAAGTCGTCCGACGAATTTTTAAGAAATATTTCAAGCTGCAGGGTAAAATTGCACCGGCACTCGGCGCGGCGAAAGTTTTGGATGAGAATACATTGGATGAACTGTACGAAGCTGCCTATTCCTGTACTGGCTGCAGGCGCTGTATGGTTTATTGCCCCTTTGGCATAGATACCCAGCAGATCATGTCCATTGCCAAGCTGCTGCTCATAGGCGCTAACGCGGAGCCTGAACTATTGACAATGCTGGCCGATGTCTCTGTTTCGAAGGGTGAAGGAATAGAGGACATGAAGGAATCATTCATGCAGGGTTTAAAACGCCTTGAAGATCAGGTGCTCGAAAAATGGAAGATGGAAGCAGGGGAGATGGAAGCAGGGGAGACGCCGATCCCGATCGATGTAGAAGGCGCCGATCTTCTTTACGTGGCACTTGCTGGCGCCCATTCAATTATTCCAGCCGCGGCTGTGTTTAATGCCGCAGGCGAGAAATGGACGCTCAGTTTTTTTGAAGCCGTAAATTTCGGTGCCTTTGTTGGCGATCCAACAAAGACCAAGCTCATTCTTGATCGAATTGTAAACGAGGCGAATAGATTAAAGGTTAAAGAGGTGTGCATCTGCGAATGCGGAACCGCATTCAGAGTGATGAAGCAAATGTCCGGGAGCCAGCCCTTTGAAGTCAGCTCTATAACGGATGTTCACGCGAAATATATTCGAGAAGGCAAAATTAAACTTGATAAAAGCAAATTAAACCTCCCCGTGACGTATCATGACCCTTGTCAGATCGCAAGGAACGGCGGCGTGATCGATGCACCGCGATATGTGTTGCAGCAGTTAGGGGCTGATTACCGGGAGCTTTCAGCAGATCCCAAATATAACTGGTGCTGCGGCGGCGGCGGCGGTCTCGTTGCCATGGGTGATGAAACACATGATTTTAGAATGAAATCAGCAAAGGTTAAAGCAGACCAGGTACAACAGACCGAGGCAAAAATACTTGCGACTGCTTGTGAGAATTGTCATGCTCAACTAAGTGATATCAGCAAACACTACAATATGGACGTTGAGGTTAAATATTTATCTTCAATGGTGGCAGATGCACTGATCCAATAAATGGATTCGATTTAAAAAATTTAAAACTACAAGGAATAAACAATGAAAGAAATTATAATAATGATAGTCTTTGTGGGGCTGTGGGTCCTGCTGCAGACATATATTCTTCCCAAATTGGGAATTTCAACTTGAATGCGCAATGCTTGTCAGGTGACGAGCACGAAAAATAGCGACGATTCATTGAAAACACAAAAAGACGCAGAGCGTTTAGGTGAATTGAAGTAAACTGACCATTTTTGAATAGATAAAGAGGCCTTTGGGAAATACTGATTTTTGCCCAATTTCTGCGTCAGGTGGGACATCCGCCTTTGGCGGGCTCAAATTTTAATCCGCCATCGAACTTTGGCGGATTAATCCTCGAAATACTCTATCTACTGCGATCCCTTGATAACGCAGAAGATGGGTATTATCGACTTTCCCGTAGGGTAAATAAAATGAAAATGAAAATGGTACGTATACCTCATCTATAGAAGATATACAAAAACCTGAATAAAACGAGTTATACGCTTAAACCATACATAATTATTAAAGGTTTTTTATTTTATTTACGCTCATTTGAGGTTAAAGCCATATGATTTTTACATCATCTATTCATGAATGCTTCAAAATCATGCTTATGAAATAGCTCAGCAAAGCGCTCTCCGGATTTGCTGAATTTTTTATAAAAGGCAATACAGCTCTTTACAATTTTAATGACTTCCTCTTCAGTATAAACTCCCGGCAGTTCGTGCGCCAGCACG
>JAFDFT010000631.1 GCA_019309685.1 Deltaproteobacteria bacterium | reverse complement strand
CGTATTAGACCAAGTATATAGTAAGCTGATGCTGCTTCCAGTTCCAACCATCGCCGCCATTACCGGCCATGCGTTCGGCGCAGGCGCTTTTTTGGCAACCGCATGCGATTACAGGTTTATGAATGCGCATCGCGGCTATTTCTGTTTTCCTGAGATTGATTTGAAAATGGATTTTCTTCCCGGTGTTTTTAGTATGATGGCCCATAAACTCCCCGGCTTCAAGCTGCCGGATTTGGTTTATACAGGCAAACATGCCGGAGCAAAAGAACTGGAAAAATACTTTATCGTTGAAACGGCATGTGCAAATATTGAAGAAACTATTAAATCAGCAATGGATTTTGCCAAAAACTTTAATAAGGATAGAGAGTTGATCGGTATCTATAAACAGAAATTTAATGGCAAGGCAGCTGACATAATGGTCCAGGAAGACCTGGAACACTTTAAAACAAACTAGTTTCCATCCATAAATGGCACTTTTCAGCAATCTCTTTAAGATAAACGTATAGGCGAATACAAAATTAAGGTGACGTATATGAATCTGGAAGAATTAAAAACCAATATTAAAGAAATGATTTTAAAATCAGGGGCAAAATTAGCCGGCGTTGGAAGCAGAGACCGGCTTAAAGAAGCACCCATGTCTGCGGATATGGATTTTTGTCTGCCCGGAGCTCAGAGCTGCATTATGTGGGCATATCCTGTTCCAATTCAGGCCCTTGAAAACTATTTTTCAAAAAAAGAAAGAATGAGCATAAAAAAAACCCAGCAGCTCGCCTATTCAGGAGCCTGGGCAACGGCATCCATTATTTCAAAGTTTATAGAGGAACATTCTGAATATAAAGCATTTCCGCTTATCCCAAATGGGAAATACAGGCCTCGGGGAGACAATCCGGATGAACATAGGTCTCAAATGATGTTTCCTGATTTTTCGCTTAGATATGGCGCTGTCGCAGCCGGTCTGGGCCGAATCGGCTGGTCCGGAAACCTTGTTACAAAAGAATACGGCGGCTCATTATATTTAGGCGGTGTATTAACCACAGCGCCCCTTGACCCGGATCCCATGGTTCAGGAAAATCCCTGTAACGGATGCAAGATTTGTACTAAGGCATGCACCACCGGTTATATCTCGAAAGATGAAATAGAGGAATATCAACCAGTTATGATAGGCGGTATGAAAGAAGAATATTCAAAAAGGGGAATCTTCGCCAGATGCGGAATTGGGTGTGCAGGCTGGACAGGCTTATCAAAAGACGGCACCTGGAGTACATGGACCCCTGATCACATCTGTTTAATCGATAAACCCATGGAAAAATCAAAAGATCCTGATTATATACCTAATTTAATGAATCAGCTGTTTGTTGATGAAAACACACCAAAAAACATAAGAGACTTTAATGAAAAAATTCGACACTCTTTTGGTACCGTTGCTGAAAGTGAAAACGTAGGATTACGGCCCCTTGAACACACGAACCCCCGCTGCGGCATTAAAATGCTGACAAGTTCCGGAAAAATTTACATTGATGAAAAAGGTAAGGAATATGTCAAAAAACTGGATGAAACTGGTAAAGAAATCGTTTACTATCCTCCAACTGAAAAAGAATTTTTCACAGAAGAGGATTGGGAACTGATTGATGGAATCAGAAAACTTGAAACCTCAGATATTAAAAACAGTTTGTCAAAAATGAATAAAGTATTTTCAAAATATCTTGTTTGATCTTTAATTTTCTTAACATATGTATGGATTGAAATTTACTTATGGCCAATTTAACCCGAAATGAAGCCATTGAACTTTTGAGTTCGCCCGGTTCTCGTTTAGAAGTCACTACTGCCGATATCAGAGGTGTGGACTATCAGGTTCCCAACGCGGATGTTAAAATTCTTCATGATCTGTATGCGTCTGGCGCGTTAAATGATGATATGACGTTTTTAGTTTATGAAGACGAACGTTATTCCTACCTGGATACCTACCTTAAGTCTGCCAATTTTGCCTGGCGCCTTCAAGAACAATTCGGTATCAAAAAAGGCGACAGTGTCGCTATTGCCTCGCGCAACTATCCTGAGTGGTGCCTTGCGTTCATGGCAATTACTTCCATTGGCGCTATCGCCGTCGCCCTCAACGCCTGGTGGAATAGTGATGAGTTAAAATATGGGCTTCAAGATTCCGATGCCCGGTTGGTTATTGCTGATCAAGAACGGCTGGAACGTATACGGCATCTTGTTCCATCTCTCAACATACCCGTAATAGCGATACGGCCTGTCAAATCCGGCTCAAATGAGGAACCCGATATATCGACCCTGCTCAATGGAGATCAAACAGCCGCGCCTGACGTTGAAATACTACCTGATGACGATGCAATGATCATGTATACATCAGGTTCTACCGGAAAACCCAAAGGTGTGGTTTCTTCCCATCGGGCTATTATGACACCGTTATTTGCCTGGGCCTATATTGGACTTATCGATCTGTTTACACTCTTGCCAAAAGAGGATCTTGAACCGTTTAAACAATGGCTCTTCAAAGAAACAGATAGTCTGCCCACGATTGACCCGGATCTCGACACAAACCAGCCCCCGCCGCAGGAAAGCTCGATCCTCACCTATCCCATGTTTCACATATCCGGAGTAGTTGTCCAGTTCCTGTTTTCCATGCTGCTAAGCCGTAAGCTGGTGCTCATGTACAAATGGGACCCTGAAAAAGCATTGGAACTGATAGAACAAGAACACATCACCGTCTTTGAAGGGGTGCCGACACTTTCCTGGGAGCTTATCAATTCTCCTGACTTTGAAAAACGTGACACCAGCACATTGCAGACCTTGGGCGCGGGTGGCGCCAAACGTCCTGTGGAACAGGCCAAACAAATACAAAACAAATTTAAAAAAGATGGCGCAAATGCCGGGTATGGGCTAACCGAAACCAATGGACTTGGCACAGGCATCTCGGGTGGAGATTATGCTCAGCGACCCGCCAGCGTGGGACGGCCTACAGCGCCGCTATTGGAAGTCGAAATTCGGGATGAACAAAACAATGCTTTACCCCCCAACCAGGATGGCGAAATCTGTATTAAATCGTGCGCATTATTTCGGGGTTACTGGAAACAACCTCAGGCTACAGCCGAAGTCCTCCGCGGCGGATGGCTTTATACAGGCGACATCGGCCATTTAGACGAAGAGGGTTTCCTCTATATCACCGACCGCGCCAAAGATATTGTCATCCGGGGAGGTGAAAACATTAGCTGCGCAGAAGTAGAAGAGGCTCTGTACGAACACCCTGCGGTTTTTGAAGCCGCAGTTTTTGGACTTCCGGATGAGCGTCTTGGGGAGATACTGGGTGCAACGGTTATGCTGCGGCAGGACCAAACAGTGGAAGAGGACGAACTTAAAAAATACGTTGAAAGCCGCATTGCAAAATTCAAA
>JAFDFT010000011.1 GCA_019309685.1 Deltaproteobacteria bacterium | reverse complement strand
AAAGCGATAATTTTAATCTGCCACCAAACTTTGGCGGATTAACCGCAGTAATACATAGAGTATTTTGAGGATTAAAATTTGAGCCTGATGCAGAAATCGGACAAAAAGTACCGTTATGCAAAGGGCTCATACTTCAATTGGAGCATAACTCTTTCCCACTGGAATTCATTTATAATCATCAACTTTTTTGAAGGTGACCCTTTAGTTTACCTATAATAATCCTTATACCATGAAACAAATTTTTTGATGCCTGTCTCTATTGATGTGTTCGGTTTAAACTCAACATCTTTTGTCAAATCATCAATATCCGCATACGTGGCAACCACATCACCCGGTTGAAGATCAAGATACTCTTTTTTGGCCTTTTTACCGATGACACTTTCAAGAACCTCGATAAAATGCGTAAGTTCTACCGGGTTGTTATTACCGATATTGTAAATCTTATACTTTTTGTATGAAGTTCCAGGATCGGGATCATTCCCATCCCAATTCAGGTTTGGTTCCGGCACTTTTCCCATTACCCTTACAACCCCCTCTACAATATCATCGATGTAGGTGAAATCTCTTTTCATCTTCCCATGATTAAATACCTTAATGGGTTTACCTTCAAAGATTGCTTTGGTAAAAAGAAAAAGCGCCATATCCGGGCGCCCCCATGGGCCATATACTGTAAAAAACCTTAACCCTGTACACGGTAAATCATATAGATGGCTGTAGGTATGGGCCATAAGTTCATTAGCTTTTTTTGTAGCAGCATAAAGAGAAACGGGATGATCGACATTATGATGCACTGAAAATGGCATTTTTGTATTCGCTCCATAAACAGAGCTCGATGAAGCAAAAACAAGATGTTTTATTTTCGAGTACCTGCAATTCTCAAGCATATTCATAAACCCAACCAGATTAGAATCAACATATGCATTTGGATTTTCAATTGAATAACGAACCCCAGCTTGAGCTGCAAGATTGACCACAACATCGAATTGATTTTTATCAAAAATATCTTTCATCCGATTTTTATCAGATATATCAGTTTCAGAAAAATAAAAGTCCTTAAATTCGTTTAATGTTTCAAGACGTGATTCTTTAAGCTTTATCTCATAATAAGGATTCATATTGTCAATCCCTGCAACATGATATCCATCATTTAATAACCGTCGTGATAGATGAAAGCCGATAAACCCTGCAGCACCGGTAATAAGCACTCTTTTATACTTTATATCCATAGCTTACCTCAAATCCATTTAATGCCCTCTATTACGTCGTCAAATAATATCTAGATTTTAAAAAACAAAAAAGGCCAAGTTTTTTAACAAGGCCTTTGAATATTACAAATAATATTTCATTTTTATGTTTTATAAATATGCGATAATATTGCCCATTAAACAATATCTACTTCTCTTTCTTTTCTTTTACTTTTTTTGGAGCTGCTTTTTTCTTGGCTGGAACCGCTTTCTTTTTTCCCGGAGCCTTGTCTTTTTTTTCCTCAGAAGAAGATACCTTTTTCCCCTTTTTTTCGGTTAATGATTTCTTTTTAGCAGCTGCTTTCTTCTTTGGCTCAACAACCTTTTTCTTTTTTGCAGAAGTTTCTTTCTCTTTATCTGCAGGTGTTTTTTTGCCTTCTTTTTCTATTATCTCTTCTTTTTTATCAGTTTCTGTCTTTTTCTTTTTTGGTTCCTTCTCATCTTTCTTTGTTTTTCGTATCAGCTCGATTATCGATAGTAGAGCGGCATCACCTGCGCGATGTCCAACCTTAATAATTCTTGTATGCCCTCCTGGTCTTTCGCCATATTGATCGTTTGCTTCTTCAAACAATTGATGAACGACCTTTTTTTCTCTAACAATTGAGAGTGCCTGACGTCTTGAATGTAAATCTCCCTTTTTCGCTAACGTTATCAAATGATCTGCCCAACGGCTTAACACTTTTGCTTTGACGTCAGTGGTGCGAATTCGTTTATATTTAAATAAAGATGTGACCATGTTCCTAAACATGGCATCTCTGTGACTACTTGTTCTATTAAATTTTATACTAGCTTTGCGATGTCTCATAGCCTTATCTATTCTCCTTCCACATTCTCTTCTTCGGAAGGCGTAAAACCGTCAAGCTTCATTCCAAGTGAAAGCCCCATTTCGCTTAACACTTCTTTTATCTCGTTTAATGATTTTCTCCCGAAATTCTTAGTTCTTAGCATCTCAGCTTCGGTTTTACTTACCAGTTGAAATATTTTAAGTATATCAGCATTTTTTAAACAATTTGCACTTCTTACAGAAAGCTCAAGCTCTTCAACACTTCTATTTAAATTATCATTAAATTGAGGCTTCTCAGTTTCGTCCGTCATTTTAATAGGCTCAGGTTCGAGTTCCTCATCAAAATTTATAAACGGATTCATCTGCTCTTTCAAGATCTTTGCAGCGTATGCAACCGCGTCCTCTGGAAGTACACTGTTATCTGTCCAGACTTCCAATGTAAGTTTATCGTAATCAGTACGTTGTCCCACTCTTGCATTTCCGACAACATAATTTACCCGCCGGATTGGAGAAAATACAGAATCAATAGGTATCGTTCCAATAGGAGCATCTTCTTCCTTATTTTCCTCGGCTAAAGAATACCCTTTCCCGACTTGTACATTCATTGTCATTTTTAACTCTGTTTTTTCTGAAAGTGTTGCGATAAGCAGGTCAGGATTCAATATTTCACATTTTCCATCACCACTTATGATATCATTGGATGTTACTTTCCCTGGCCCCTTTGCATCGATTTTTATGGTTCTAGGCTCAGTATCTGCAAGTCTTAACCGTACTTCTTTAAGGTTTAGTATGATTTCAGATACATCTTCATACACCCCTTTAATAACGCTGAATTCATGCATCACTGAATCGAACTTTACCGACACAATGGCGGCGCCGTATAATGAAGAAAGGATAATCCGTCTTAATGAATTCCCCATGGTTATCCCAAATCCTCTCTCAAGGGGTTCACAAACGAACTTTCCATAACCAGCTTGACTGGTTACTTGAACTTTTTCTGGTTTTATCATCTCTCTCCAGTTCATGTACATAAGTTCATTTGATGACATATTCATATCTCCAAAGATTTTATTTTATAAAAATATATAATTCGGTTTTTAATTAAAAGATGTCGGCAGTAGCATTAAATCAGCCAATGGCGCTAATTTTACTTGGAATAAAGTTCGACAATCAGTTGTTCCTGCATCGGCATGGTAAGGTCATCACGAACAGGGAATCCCTTAATTTGGCCCTTAAACTCCCCTTTACCCAATTCAAGCCACTGGGGTACACCTCTGCGCTCAATAGCCTCAAGTGAATCACTTATGGCTTGAACCTTTTTGCTTTTTTCTCTAACTTCTATGGTATCACCAACTTTTATCATATAAGATGGAATATTTGTCTTTTTGCCATTTACAAGAAAATGATTATGTCTTACGAAATGGCGTCCCTGAGAACGGCAGTTCGTAAAACCTAAACGGTAGACAACATTATCAAGCCTGCGCTCTAATAGGACGAGAAGATTGATTCCTGTTTCTCCCTTTTGCCGATCAGCTCTTTTAAAGAATAAGCGAAATTGTTTTTCAGAAAGCCCATACAAACGTTTAACCTTCTGTTTCTCACGCAGCTGAATTCCATAATCTGATATTTTTCTTCCCCTTCTCTGACCATGTTGGCCTGGCGGATATCCTCTTCTGTCGAAGGAACATTTATCAGAATAACATCTGTCCCCTTTAAGAAACAATTTTAAATTTTCACGCCTGCATATTCTACATACCGAACCAGTATATTTTGACAAATCTTCCTCCTTAAATATTAATCCTTTAAGGGTCTATATTAATAAAACGTTATTTTTTTTATAAATAGCCGAATGGCCCTTTTAAACTCTTCTTCTTTTAGGTGGTCTGCATCCATTATGCGGAACAGGCGTTACATCTCGAATCTTCAAGACAGTAAAACCAGTTGCCTGCAATGATCTAAGGGCAGATTCCCGACCGGGCCCTGGACCTTTTACATATACCTCTACACTGTTCATTCCGTGTTCCATCGCTTTTTTCGCAGCATCTTCAGCCGCAAGCTGGGCTGCGAATGGTGTGCTTTTTCGTGACCCTTTAAACCCCTGAACACCTGAGCTTGACCATGCAACCACGTTCCCAGCGGAATCAGTGATCGTTACAATGGTATTATTAAATGTAGAATAGATATGTACGACACCTGTTGGTATATTCTTTTTTTCTTTCTTTTTGGTACGGGTTTTTGTAGCCATGAATGAAACCGAACGCCTCCCTTTATATTACAACTTTTTCACTCCGCCCTTTTTCTTTACCGCTGACCGCTTAGGTCCTTTTCGTGTTCGGGCGTTTGTACTGGTTCTTTGTCCGCGAACAGGTAGCGATCTTCTATGACGAAGTCCTCTATAGGACCCTAAATCCATTAACCGTTTTATATTCATCGACACATCGGTACGAAGTTCACCTTCCACCTTGTATTCATTGTCGATAATATTACGTATTTCATTTACCTCAGATTCAGACAGTTTGTCTACTTTGGTATCCGGACTAATATTAACTTTTGAAAGAATATGCTGTGACGCACTTCGTCCAATACCATATATGTACGTTAGCCCAATCTCTACTCGTTTATTTTTTGGTAAATCAACTCCCGCTATTCTTGCCAAAGCCTATCCTCCTATCCTTGCCGTTGTTTGTGACGTTTGTTCTCACAAATCACTCTTACAACGCCCTTTCTTCGAACGATTTTACATTTACTGCATATTCTTTTAACAGAAGCCCGAACTTTCATCTTCTTAATTCCTTTTTATTTTACTATGATCTGTATGTAATCCTGCCGCGCGAAAGATCATAAGGAGAAAGCTCAACTGTCACTGTATCGCCGGGCAATATTTTAATAAAATGCATCCGCATCTTCCCTGAAATATGTGCGAGTACCTGATGCTTGTTTTCCAACTCTACTCTAAACATTGCATTGGGCAGTGTCTCAAGCACAACCCCCTCAACCTTTATTGCTTCTTCTTTCGCCATTCGTCAATCTCCACAAAAAAAACCAAGCACCATTTATTTGTCAACACATGACGATTTTACTTATCGCCTTCCTTTTATTTTAGGGCCGCCTTTTTTTAGAAACCCTTCATAATGGCGGCTTAACATATGCGATTCCATTTGTGCGATGGTATCCAGCGCCACACCCACAACGATAAGTAACGATGTGCCACCAAAATAAAATGGGACATTAAATCTGCTAATCAAAAAAGAGGGCAGTACACATACCGCGGCAACATATATTGCACCGCCAAGCGTAATCCGTGTCAACACACGATCAATATAATCTGCCGTATTCTTTCCTGGACGGATGCCGGGGATATATCCGCCGTGTTTTCGCATATTATCCGCAACATCCACTGGATTAAATGTAACAGCTGTATAAAAATAGCAGAAAAATAATATAAGAACCGCAAATGGGATATTATAAGTCAAGCCGCCTTGATTAAACGCATCTAAAATATCTTTCAGCCATGGGATCTTGACATCAACAAAACTTGCAATGGTTGCAGGAAACATCATAATGGATGACGCAAAAATAGGCGGTATTACACCGGCTGTATTAATCTTCAACGGAAGATGCGTGCTTTGCCCGCCGTATAATTTTCTCCCAATTACCCGCTTGGCATACTGAACCGGTATACGCCGCTGACCCTGTTCAACAAAGATAATAAACCCAACAACCGCGACCATTAATACAAGCAAAATAGCGACTAAGAATATGTTAATTTCGCCACTGGAAAGAAGAGCGAATACTCGAATTATCGCCTGCGGCATACTTGCGACAATGCCAGCGAAAATAATAAGAGAAATGCCATTGCCTATGCCTCTTTCGGTAATTTGTTCACCCAACCACATAATAAAAGCAGTTCCGGCGGTCAGTGTAATAACCGTCATCAATCTGAATCCCCATCCCGGATGGATAACAGCACCCCCTCTAATAAGGGCTTCACTGATTCCAAAACCCTGGACAATACTTATCACTACAGTTCCGTAACGAGTGTACTGCGTAATTTTTTTCCGGCCCTGTTCGCCTTCTTTTGATAATCGTTCAAGATGCGGCACAACAACAGTCATGAGCTGAAGAATAATTGAAGCGCTAATATAGGGCATGATACCAAGAGCGAAAACTGACATTCTCTCCAATGCTCCACCCGAAAACATATTAAAGATCCCAACAATCGTCCCGCTTATCTGCTTGAAGATTTCGGCAAGCGCCGCACTATCGATACCAGGTATCGGAACATGAACACCTATCCGATACACAATAAGAAGGGCTAATGTGTAAAGTATCCTTTTTTTTAACTCAGGGATTTTAAATATGTTCCCGAAACCACTGCCAATCATGTTTACCTCAAATTATACTATCAGCTGAATTTCTCCACCTGCTGCTTCGATTTTCACTCTTGCCTCTTTGCTAATGGCATTTACTTTTATCGTTAGCGGTTTGCTAATCTCCCCTTGAGCGAGAAGTTTTATGCCATCTTTTTGGCCCTTAATCAGCCCTTCGCGGATAAGCGTAGATTCATCCACTATACCGCCGCTTTCAAATCGTTCGAGATCACGTATATTTATCGTTACAATTTTCTTTTTAAAAATACTCGTAAATCCGCGTTTGGGAAGTCTTCTATGAATCGGCATCTGGCCGCCTTCATAGCCGGGCCTCACCCCACCTCCGGAACGACTGTTAAATCCTTTTGTTCCTCTTCCAGCAGTCTTGCCTGTACCAGATCCTACACCTCGGCCTAATCGCTTTCGAGGTGACCGTGAACCCTTTGCCGGTGATAACTCATTTAGTTTCATCAGATTTCTCCTCAGCGGCTACCAGATGTGATACTTTATGGATCATTCCTCGAATAGAAGGCGTATCTTCAAGTTCAACAGTTCTGTTGACTTTTGTAAGCCCCATTCCGAGTAATACTTTTCGATGTTTTTCAGGTCTTCCTATCATACTTTTTACAAGAGTAACCTTAACCATTCCGGCCATTGATAAATTCCCTTATTAGGCTTGCATTTCTTTTATATTAATACCACGCCTTGCGGCTACCTGCTCACGGCTCTGAAGACTCTTAAGTCCCTCTATGGTAGCCTTAACAACATTATGAGGATTATGCGAACCCATACATTTTGTTAAAATATTTTGAATGCCCACAGCTTCAAGAACGGCCCGTACAGCCCCGCCAGCAATAACCCCAGTACCCTTAGATGCAGGTTTTAGAAGAACTTTCCCGGCACCAAATTTTCCAATAACCTCATATGGAATCGTGCCTTCAACCAGTGGAATGCCAATCATATTTTTTTTAGCTTTTTCAACGCCCTTTCTGATCGCTTCAGGCACTTCACCAGCCTTTCCAAGACCATAACCTACTGAACCTTCACCATCCCCAACAACAACGATAGCGCTGAAACTAAACCTGCGGCCCCCTTTAACCACTTTCGCAACCCGGTTAATATGAACCACTTTGTCAATTAATTGATTTTCATCTGCATCTTGCTTGAACAAGGATATGCCTCCTCCACACTTTAGTAATTTTGCTAAAACTTCAAACCAGCATCACGTGCGCCTTTTGAGACTGCCTGAACCCTCCCATGATATAAAAATCCATTTCTGTCAAATACGACCTCTTTCAAGCCCGTTTCAATGGCGCGTTCAGCAATCAATTTCCCGATAAAATGCGCAGCCGCAATCTTGTTTTCAAATTTTGGCTGTTCTTTTACTTTCTTTTCCAGGCTTGACGCCGAAACCAATGTGCGGCCTTCAACATCATCAATTATTTGCGCATAAATTTGTCTGGAACTTCTAAACACGCTTAACCTTGGTTTTTTCTGTGTGCCAAGAATGTTTTTTCTTATCCGCTTTTTTCTTTTCAAACGTGCTTGCTTTTTTATATTAATCTTGCCCATTATAAAACTCTTTTACTCATTGATAATTTATAATAAACCCCATGAAATTAGACGGTTGCAGCCGCTCCAGTCTTACCAGCCTTTCTTTTTATATATTCTTCCGCGTACTTGATACCTTTGCCTTTATATGGTTCCGGCGGTCTTAATCGCCTGATGGCGGCAGCGGTTTGGCCTAATTGTTCTTTATCTATACCGGAAAGCTTAATAACAGTATTTTTATCAACAGAAACGGATACACCCTCTGGGATATCAAACGTAATCGGGTTTGAATACCCAATATTAAATACGATATTATTCCCGTTAACCTCTGCACGATAGCCAATACCATTTATCTCTAGAACACGTTCAAACCCTTTGCTCACGCCGATAACCATATTTTCAATAAGGCTTCGCACAAGCCCCTGAAAGGCCCTGCTCTTTCTATCATCTGTTTTAACAAGGACTTCTATCGTATTATCTTCAATTTTTAATTCCACCGATGGATGTATTGCCCTTGTGAGCGATGCTTTTTCTGCCTGAATAGTAATGATCCCGTCAACATAGGATGCTTTTATGTTGTCAGGTATTGATATCGGTTTTTTGCCTACTCGAGACATCTATATAACTCCTTTTCTACCATACCTTACAGAGGATTTCTCCTCCAACATTTTCGTGTCTTGCCTTTCGATCCGTCATGACACCCTTTGATGTGGATAAAATCGAAATACCCATACCATTTAGTACCGGTTTAACATCTCTGCCTTTTACATAAACCCTTCTGCTTAGTTTGCTGACACGTTCGATTCCGTAAATGGCGTTTGATTGGCTTTCATCATATTTTAAGTATATCCGCAATATACCTTGCTTGCTGTCTTTGATAAATTTGTAGTTTTTTATAAACCCTTCATCTTTTAATACCTTCGCCAATTCGATTTTCAGCATAGACCCTGGAATATCAACGCTATTAAATTTTGCCTTGCCGGCATTTCTAATTCGCGTCAGCATGTCTGCGATAGGATCATTCATTGTCATTGGTTTTCTCCATCCATATGTGCTTATTTAATTAATAGTGTTTCTGTAAACCTTTTCCCAAGCAAATTACCAGCTTGACTTTATTACACCCGGGAGCATCCCTTTTGAAGCAAGGTCCCGAAAACATATTCTGCAAATACCAAATTTTCTTAAAAATGCTCTAGGCCTTCCGCAAATTGGGCACCTGTTATATCCCCTTACTTTGAATTTCGGTTTGGTAATCGCTTTTATTTGAAGAGATTTTTTTGCCAACCTATCCTCCTTGATAAAACCCTGTCATCCGGGCAATACATTAACGCTCTTGTATTGTTGAAAGTTAATTTCTAAATGGCATCCCCAGAAGCTTTAAGAGCTCTTTTCCTTCTTCATCGGTTTTCGCTGTGGTGACAACGGTGATGTTAAGTCCCTTTATCCTGTCAATTGAGTCATAATCAATTTCAGGAAAAATAATATGTTCTTTGATACCGAGTGTATAATTCCCACGGCCATCAAACGCCTTTCCGGAAATACCTCTAAAATCCCTTACACGCGGAAGCGCAATATTCACCAGCTTATTAAAAAAATCATACATGCGGTTGCACCGAAGCGAAACCATACAGCCTATTGGCATTCCCTCTCTTAATTTAAATGCAGCGATTGATCTTTTAGAACGTGTAATAACCGGCTTTTGACCAGCTATTATTTTCAATTCTTCAACAGCCGAATCAAGCAATTTCATATTGTTTATCGCTTCACCAAGCCCCATGTTTAATATTACTTTATCAAGCCTGGGGACTTGCATGACATTTTTATATTTAAACGTTTCAAAGAGTTTAGGTATAATTTCCTTCTGATAATATGTTTTTAACTGTGACATTATTTCCCTCAGCAGTAACGAATTCTAACTATCTATAATTTCACTGCATTTTCCGCAGGTACGTATTCGTTTCCCATCCTCTAGTTTTTTTATCTTGATGCGGGCGGGCTTTAAACACTTACTACATACCAACATAACATTAGATAATTGTATCATCGCTTCACTTTCTATGATGCCGCCTTGCTTATTTTTTCCGCTCGGTCGAGAATGCCGTTTTGCAATATTTATATTCTCAACCAGTATCCGATTTTTCGAACGATCAACATTTATAACCTTGCCGATCTTGCCTTTATCCTTACCTGCAACGACCTTTACTTTGTCATCTTTTTTTATTCTGCACTTGTTTCTCATCATATCTCGCTTCTCTATCGGATAGCCTTCAATCCATATGATTCTATAAAACCTCTGGTGCAAGAGAAATTATTTTCATGAATCGCTTTGCTCTTAACTCACTCGCCACGGGGCCAAAAATCCGGGTACCAATGGGTTCTTTATTCGCGTCGATCAATACGGCGGAATTATCGTCAAACCTAATATAAGATCCATCCGGTCGTTTAACTTCTTTTTTTGTCCGAACGATAACGGCTTTCAATACGTCGCCTTTCTTAACCTTCGCGTCTGGTATGGCTTCTTTGACAGATGTAACAATAATGTCGCCAACACTCGCGTAACGTCTTTTTGAGCCTCCCAGAACTTTTATACAATAAAGCTCTTTCGCACCGGAATTATCTGCAACAGTCAATCGTGTTTCTGCTTGAATCATTTTCTCTTATTTCCCTTACATCAAACAGCTTTCTTAATAATATCAGTTACCCGCCACTTTTTATTCCTGCTAAGTGGCCGGGATTCGGTTATCAATACGCTATCACCTATCTGACAATCGCTTTTTTCATCATGTGCCATGAATTTAGCTCTTCTTCGGATATATTTATGATACCGTTGGTGTTTAACTAGCGTCTCTACCTGCACAACTACAGTCTTATCCATTTTGTTACTAACAACGACCCCTGTAACCTGTCTTCTCATTCCTCGGTTTTTCATATCAGCAATTACTCTTTTTCAGTCGTGGCGGCTTCTGTTATCGCCGCTTTGGAATGTTCATTCATTATAGTTTTAATCCGTGCGATATCCCTTTTGGTCTTTTTCATTTTCTGCTGATTCTCCAATTGGCCAACCGTATTTTGAAAGCGCAGATTAAACAACTCCTCTTTCATCTCATTTACTTTAATCATCATCTCATCTTTGCTTAATCCTCTGATGTCATTCGCTTTCACTATATACTGCTCCTATCAACAAATTTTGTTTTAACAGACAACTTATGCGAAGCAAGCCGAAAAGCTTCTTTTGCAAGATCTCTGGAAATGCCTCCTATTTCATAAAGAATCCTGCCGGGACGAACGACTGCAACCCATCCTTCAGGAGCACCTTTCCCTTTACCCATCCTTACTTCAGCCGGCTTCTTTGTAACGGGTTTATCAGGAAATATCCTTATCCACATCTGCCCACCTCTTTTTGCATGTCTCGTCATGGCAATACGTGCTGCCTCTATCTGCCGAGAGCTAATATATCCGCACTCAGCCGCCTGCAATCCGAACTCACCGAAATTCAGGTTGCATCCCCTTTGGGATGTGCCCTTCATCCGTCCTCTTTGTTGCTTTCGGTACTTAACCTTTTTCGGACTCAGCATTTCCTTTATCTCCTAATAAGTGACCCCGGGCTAAACAGAGCCCGTTTCAACTTGGTCTTTTTTTAAGATCTCTCCCTTAAAAATGAACACTTTAACTCCAATAATACCATACGTTGTTTTTGATTCAATAAAGCCATAATCAATATCGGCCCTCAACGTATGCAGTGGGACTCTCCCTTCTCTATATTGCTCTGTTCTGGCCATTTCAGCACCGCCCAAACGGCCAGCGCAAATAACTTTTATTCCTTCCGCACCAAATCTCATCGCAGACTGCATCCCGCGCTTCATTGCCCTTCTGAAAGCCACCCTTCTTTCTATCTGCAGAGCTATATTTTCCGCGACAAGCTGGGCATCCAATTCAGGTTTTTTGATCTCCTGAATATCTATAAGAACTTCCCGGCCTGTTTTATGAATACCGAGCATTGTTTCAAGATCTTTTTTAAGTATTGATATTTCCGACCCTTTTTTCCCGATAATAATTCCGGGTCGCGATGTAAATATTCTTAATTTTATATTATTGGAGGATCTTTCAATGTTAATTTTTGCAATACCCGCATGAAATAGTCTCTTTTTAATAAATTTTCTTACCTTATAATCTTCCAGAATATAGTCAGAATAATTCTTTCCTGCATACCATTGCGATTCCCAGGTCTTAACAATTCCTAACCTTAATCCTATCGGATTTACTTTCTGACCCAAACCGTATCCCCCTTTTTAAACTGTATCATCAGCCAAAATTACCGTTATATGTGAGGTTCTTTTTAATATTCGAGTTCCCCTGCCACGCGCCCTTGCTTTAAAACGCTTTAATGTAGGTCCAGGGTCCGCGATGATATTTCGGATAACCAGTGAATCAAGATCTATATCAGGTTTCTGGTCAGCATTTGCTAAAGCACTGCGAACAATTTTTTCCAGAATTGCAGCTGATTTTTGCGGCATGAATTTAAGCTTATCCAAGCCGATCTCAACTGGCTTTCCTTTTATCCCACCAATCAACCGCCTTACTTTTTGCGGTGAAATACGTACATATTTTAATTTGGCTTTGACCTCTATACCTGACATCCCTTATTTCCTCATTATACTTTAAGCTTTGTTTTTCTATCACCCGCGTGGCTATAAAATACCCTTGTGGGTGAAAATTCCCCTAGCTTATGACCGACCATGTCTTCTGATACAAAGACAGGTATAAATTTCCTCCCATTATGAACTGCAAACGTCATACCAACCATTTCTGGGACGACTGTTGATCTTCTGGACCACGTTTTTATTACCTGATTACTTCTGGTCCCTTGAGCTTCCATCACCCTTTTGGATAATTTTGGCTCAATATATGGACCCTTTTTTAACGACCGAGGCATATATTCTCCTGTTACCCTATGATTTCAAATTTTGACGAATCGCCTTGCCGATGCAGCCTGTCCAATTAAAAATATCAGTCGGCGAAATTATTTTTTCGTTCGTTTTCGAACGATATAACTACTATCCTTTTTTTTCTTTCGAGTCTTAAAACCTTTTGTTGGAACTCCCCAAGGCGTACACGGATGTCTACCACCCGATGATCTTCCCTCACCACCTCCCATTGGATGATCAACAGGGTTCATTGCGACCCCCCTCACCTTTGGCCGCTTGCCAAGCCAACGGCGCCGACCGGCTTTGCCCAATGAAATATTTTCGTGGATAACATTTCCTAACTGTCCAATTGTTGCTTTACACATCAACAGGATTAATCTCACTTCACCGGACGGTAATTTGATGTGCGCGTATCTATCTTCTTTCGCCATCAACTGCGCAAATGTTCCAGCGCTCCTTACGATTTGTCCGCCCTTTCCCTGCCGTAATTCAATGTTGTGTATATATGTACCCAACGGGATATTACTCAATGGAAGCGTATTTCCCGGTTTAATATCCGCATCTGGACCCGACATGACGACATCATTAACATGGAGATTCAATGGCGCGATAATATATCTTTTTTCACCATCTGCATAATGTAAAAGTGCAATGCGAGCGCTTCTGTTCGGATCGTATTCAATGGTTGCCACTTTTGCCGGGATCCCGATTTTATCTCTTTTAAAATCAATGATCCTATAATGTCTTCTATGTCCTCCCCCACGATGCCTGGAAGTAATACGTCCATTGACATTCCTTCCGCCTGACTTTTTAAGCACACGAAGAAGGCTCTTTTCAGGCGTGGTACTGGTAACCTCTTCAAAAGTTGAATATTCTTGGAACCGTCGTCCAGGAGAAGTTGCTTTTACTTTTTTTACAGCCATTATCCAGTCCTCTTTTAAGCGCCTTCAAAAAAATCAATTCGTTCACCAGGCATCAAGGTGACGATTGCCTTTTTCCAGTCTTTTTGTTTCCCAACGACCCGGCCCCTTCGTTTCGGTTTTCCTTTCACCTGCATAGTCCGGACACCCGCCACTTTAACTTTAAAAATATTTTCAACAGCCATTCTTATATCAATTCGATTCGCGCGGCGATCTACTTCAAAAGAAAATTGATTCGAAACTTCTTTTTGCGTATTAGTCTTCTCAGTAATCAAAGGCCGGAGAATAACATCGTATTGAATCATTTGCGCAGCCTCCCTTCAATCGTGTTTACTGAGGCCTCGATAAGTACAAGTTTTTTATGTTTTAAAATATCATAGACGTTCAGACCATCGCTTCTGAGCACTTTTATATTTTCAACATTTCGTGCTGAAAGCTCAAGTCTCTCATCTTTCTTTTCAGTTATAATTAATCCATTTTGAATGCCCAGTGTATTTAATATGGAAACGAACTCTTTTGTCTTAACCTGCTCAAGTTCTAACTGATCGAGCACCATGAGATCTTTATCATGGTATTTACTGCTCAAAGCCATCTTAAGCGCCAGCCGTTTTACTTTCTTGGGAACTTTATATGCATAAGATCTCGGATCCGGTCCAAATATGGAGCCACCGCCTCTAAGCAATGGATCCTTTATGTTGCCACGCCGTGCACGCCCTGTTCCCTTCTGACGAAAAAGTTTCCGTTGGCTCCCAGTAACATCTGACCGATGTTTAACAGCTGCAGTCCCCGATCTCCTGTTTGCAAGCTGCATAGTTACGACTTCATGCAATACGCTTGGTTTAACAGACACATCAAAGAGGTCATCTGCCAGATCTTTTTGAGAAACTTTTTTTCCTTTTATATTTAAAACATCAACAACAGCCATGATCTTTCTCACTTCAATTCAGTATTTTTCAATAAATGAGTGACGACTAAAGTTAAAGTCGTCACTCATATTTTTATAAGCTAATTTTCTCTGTTAAATGACCTTTCGCTTCTTAATTGAAATCAATCCGGATCGATACCCCGGAAGAGACCCTTTTATTAAAATGGTATGATCTTCCGGCCGTATATCGATAATCTCTAAATTTTTTATGGTTATTTTATCATTACCATACTGTCCGGGCATTTTTTTCCCTTTTATAACCTTCGCAGGCCATGCACTGCAACCGATCGATCCGGGAATTCGGTGGCTATGGCTTCCGTGTGTCTTTTTGCCGCCATGGAAACCATGCCGTTTTATAACACCCGAAAAACCACGCCCTTTGGATGCACCGGATACGTCGATACGTTCTCCGGTCTTAAACAAATCCAGTGTTATTTCCTGTCCCAGCTTATATTCATCCGGATTTTCAATAGGGAATTCCCGTAAATATTTATAACAAGCCTCACCGCTTTTTTTGAAATGCCCTTTCCCAGGCTTATTCACAAGTCCTTGTTTTTTTTCGATAAATGCCAACTGAAGCGCATTATATCCATCTACATCATCTGTTTTTATCTGAGTAACCACACACGGACCGGCTTGTACAACTGTGACTGGAACGTATTTACCCTCAGGGGTAAATAATCCGGTCATTCCCATTTTTTTCCCTAATATTCCCCTGCACATATTTATCGTTTCCACATTCATTACAATTTTATTTCGACATCAACGCCTGGAGAAAGATCAAGCTTCATCAGAGCATCTACAGTCTGTTGTGTAGGCTCAAGAATGTCTAAAAGCCTTTTATGGGTCCGCATCTCAAATTGTTCTCGAGACTTTTTGTTAACGTGCGGAGATCTCAGCACACAAAACTTGTTAATTCTTGTCGGAAGCGGTATCGGCCCAACAACTTTTGCGCCAGTTTTGTTTGCAGTATCTACAATATCAGATGCTGACTGATCCAAGAGCTTATGTTATTCTATAATTTCGCTAACCACACCCGCGCCAACGGTCCGCCCGCCTTCACGGATCGCAAACCGCAGCTCCTTTTCCATCGCTATCGGTGTTATCAGTTCAGCACTAATTGTGATGTTGTCACCCGGCATTATCATCTCTACACCTTCCGGTAAATCCAACACACCTGTCACATCTGTTGTCCTAAAATAAAACTGCGGCCGGTATCCGTTGAAAAATGGTGTGTGTCGGCCGCCTTCTTCCTTGCTTAATATATATACTTCCGCCTTAAATTTCGTGTGCGGCGTAATCGAACCCGGTACCGCAACAACCTGGCCCCGCTCGACCTCCTCACGCTTGGTACCGCGGATCAATACACCAATGTTATCGCCGGCACGACCTTCATCAAGAAGCTTTCTAAACATCTCAACGCCCGTGCATACCGTCTTTTGTGTCTCTCGGATACCCACGATCTCAACATCATCACCCACATGAATGATCCCTCGATCCACACGGCCGGTCACAACCGTACCCCGACCCGATATGCTGAACACATCTTCGATCGGCATTAAAAACGGCTTGTCAATATCCCGCTTGGGCTCGGGTATAAATGAATCAATGGCGTCCATGAGCTCATTAATACACTTGGCCTCATCGCTTTTTGGATCTTCACTTTCCAGCGCCTTTAACGCGCTGCCCCGAATAATCGGTGTATCATCTCCGGGAAACTCATACTTGTCCAGAAGCTCCCGCAACTCAAGCTCAACGAGTTCGATGAGCTCTTCGTCATCAACCATGTCGCACTTGTTTAGAAAAACCACAATACACGGAACCCCTACCTGACGCGCAAGCAGAATATGTTCACGGGTCTGAGGCATCGGGCCGTCATCAGCGCCAACAACTAAAATCGCGCCGTCCATCTGAGCGGCTCCCGTTATCATGTTCTTGATATAGTCGGCATGGCCGGGACAGTCCACATGGGCATAATGACGATTATCCGTCTCATATTCAACGTGAGCGGTCGCAATCGTTATCCCGCGCTCTTTTTCTTCCGGCGAATCGTTATCCCGCGCTCTTTTTCTTCCGGCGCCTTGTCTATCTGATCAAACGGAACAAAGTCCGCCATCCCCTTGAGGCCCATATGTTTTGTTATGGCCGCCGTCAGGGTGGTCTTGCCATGATCAATATGCCCGATCGTTCCTACGTTTACGTGCGGCTTGGTCCTTTCAAATTTTTCCTTCGCCATTGGTAAATCCCCCTGGTTTTATTAATTACAGTCTCAATTCCCCAGTTCAAACGTCCCTTTGTTTTAATTTCTTTATGATGGAGCCCACGACCGGAATCGAACCGGTGAACCTCTTCCTTACCAAGGAAGCGCTCTACCGACTGAGCTACGTGGGCAGTATTATTGCCAACGTCTCCAAAAATATATACCCTTTTTTGGAGCGGGAGACGAGATTCGAACTCGCGACATCCAGCTTGGAAGGCTGAAGCTCTACCAACTGAGCTACTCCCGCTAAATTTCAGTCTAACTGATTAACGAATACCTCAATAAAATGGATTAGATTAGATAAAAATTACGTTTCCTCTAACGTGCAGCATTACGCATTGAGGAAGCCATGTAGTTTTTATCGATCCCGACCTATAAGCGAAATCTCCTACATACGACTTTCTTTGAGGTTGGTGGTGGGGGGAGGATTTGAACCTCCGAAGGCGTCGCCGACAGATTTACAGTCTGTTCCCTTTGACCACTCGGGAACCCCACCTAAAAACACTGGAGCCAGAGACAGGAGTTGAACCCGCGACATCCTCATTACAAGTGAGGCGCTCTACCAACTGAGCTACTCTGGCCCTAATGGTTTAAAACTTTGAAATTATATTGCAATTCTATTTTTTTTAATATTTCACATTAAAACAGAACTCACCTTTTTAGCTGTGTATGGAATAAATATCAACCTCTGAAAATATTAATTATCTAGAACTATTCTCGATTAACAACGATTATAACCTTTAATTTCCGCAATTAATAACAATAACAACGATTATTGCCGCTTTTCTCTGTTTTTATTGTATTTTTAATATTATTAAAATTAAATGCCTGTAAAAAAACCAATATAAATTAACTGTCAAACTCTTTTATTTTTTCTATAAATGGATTTGGTATAAAACTTGCCATAAGTTTTTTGTTTTGCGGAAAATGGAATATAGCAAAAATTGGTTTATTTTTCAATATTATACTTATCAAATTGAAATCTTGCTTTACTTGAGGAGTTTTGGTATTACACTCTCAATATCTTGACAGAAATCAAAATTTTTATGGTATCGAACGGACACTCTACGGCTTAATATTTTGTTATTATTACGAATCTTAAATAAGGAAACTAATTTGATGCGAAAACGCATTTTTATTCTATGTATCGTCCTCATTTCATCATTCGGCTGCGCCCAGACCATGTATAACACACCGGTTTCCACGAATATGGAAGTGGAAAATGTAATGTCAAATGCTGAAACCGAAAAAATTTCCGATAGAATGCAGCCCATTCTTGACCAGGCACTCGATCTCTGCCAGGCTTCACAGGAATTCTGGCAGAAAGGAGAGCTTGAAAATGCACTGGGTGCCCTTGATCAGGCCTATTCCTTAATTCTTGAAGTTGAAACCCATGACGTACCCAAACTGATACAACAAAAAGAAGACCTGCGTTTCATGATTTCAAAGCGGATTCTTGAAATTCACGCGTCTCGAACAACAGTTGTAAATGGAAAACATAATGCCATACCATTAACTTTAAATAAATATGTTCAAAAAGAAATTGACCGTTTTACATCAGGAAGAGAAATAGATTTCTTTGTTGAATCCTACAAAAGATCCGGCAAGTACCGTCCTCAAATATTAAAGGAGCTTAAAAAAGCGGGTCTGCCGGCTGAACTCTCCTGGCTGCCCCTTATTGAAAGCGGGTATAAAGCAAATGCCCTGTCAAGAGCGAGAGCCCTTGGGCTATGGCAATTCATTTCATCAACTGGATACAAGTTCGGCCTTAAACGGGACAAATACATCGATGAACGGCTTGACTTCGAAAAATCAACCATAGCCGCCACGCAATACCTGAATGAATTACACCAAATCTTCGGTGACTGGACAACAGCGCTGGCCGCTTATAACTGCGGAGAAGGCAAAGTGCTAAGGGTGATTCGAAGCCAGAACATCAACTATCTTGACAATTTCTGGGATCTGTACGAATTACTTCCACGCTAGACTAGAAGGTATGTCCCCAGATTCCTGGCGACACTGCACATCGTCCAAAACCCGAAAAAATACGGCATGGAAAACGTTGTTACCTATCCGCCATTGCAATATGATATCCTGCAGGTATCCAAGCAGGTTCATTTGAAAAATGTCGCAAAAGAAATTGGAACCACGGAAAATCAGTTAAGAGAGTTAAACCCTGAGCTTCGGTATCGCATTTTACCATCGGAAAATTATGACCTTCGAGTACCGCCGGGAACAACTGAAATATTGTTATCAAAAATTGATACGATTCCTGTATCGTCCCCACCCAAACGCGCGTATATTTATCATCGGGTC
>JAFDFT010000168.1 GCA_019309685.1 Deltaproteobacteria bacterium | reverse complement strand
CTAGACTATGAAAGAAAGCGGCAATTTAATAAGGCTGCTATGGCATATCGATATATCGAACAACATGATAAAAAATTTAAAGATGTGCATTCAAGAATAAAAAGGCTGATGGAGGCTAGCGATAAAATCATTTTTGGAGACGCAACCTCTGGATCGGGAACTTTGGCGGACGATCTTCTGGCAGGTGGTACCGGGACCCGCCCCACGCTTGGCAGATATGAATTGATCAAACAATTGGGTAAGGGCGCCATGGGTGTTGTTTATCTGGGTATAGATCCTCGCATCAACCGCAAAACAGCCATCAAAACATTTAAGTTTGCTGATAATTTTGAGCCGGAACAAATTGACAAAGCAAAAGAAGATTTTTTCCGGGAAGCGCAAATCGCCGGCACACTATCCCACCCAAACATTGTTACGATATATGATGCCGGCAAAGAACAAGATCTTGCGTTTATTGCCATGGAATATCTTGAAGGACACGACCTGGTAAAATACACAAAAAAAGATGACCTCTTGTCAATAATCAAAGTCATTCAATATGTTTCGGATATCGCTGACGCACTCGACTACGCGCATCTAAAGGGGGTTGTGCACAGAGATATCAAGCCAGCCAACATTATGCTTTTAAAATCAGGCATAGTAAAAATTACGGATTTTGGGATTGCAAGGATTGCAACCACTTCAAAAACTCAAACCGGCATTGTAAAAGGAACACCTTTCTACATGTCTCCCGAGCAATTTTCTGGCGATAAGGTAGACGGAACATCAGATATTTTTTCATTGGGCATTATGATGTTTCAACTTTTAACCGGTGAACTTCCATTTTTTGCGAACAGCCCTGCTGAACTGATGAATAATATATTAAACATGCAGCATCCGGATCCAAGAAAATACAACTCAAAAATCATCAAACCACTTGTAACTGTTATCGATAAAGCGATGGAAAAAGATAAAAAGTTGAGATACCAAACAGCAGGCCATATGTCTTCTAATTTGAAAGAAATCATCAAAAAAATTGACGAGCTTGTTGCCCGAAAACGATCGGAAACGGATATAAAATAACTTTTTGCAGTTTCTTCCTTTTTATCTTTTATTTCCAGACCCATTCGTACTTTTCCATTTATAGTTCATAAATCCGTGATGCACATACAAATATCATCCGTTAGGTACAATTTGCACTGTAGATGCTTGACTTGGTGTATATGTTATTGTATGTTATTAAATATATAGATAATGCTTTGATTACTCTCAGGCGCTGATTTTTTTCCTGAGTACATCCATTTCAGACAATAATTTGACTGTGGGAATATGGTCGTCATTGAATCCTCAGGAATTACTGACGTAGGCATAAAAAGAGCGAACAATGAAGACGCCCTTTTCTTAGATGATAAAATGAAGCTTTATCTGGTTGCTGATGGAATGGGCGGTCACCAGGCAGGTGAAATAGCAAGTCATTTGGTTGTTGAGACAATAATTGATTATATGAATAATTATTGTGACCGTAAAAGCGATTTTATCAACCATGACAAAACTCTTTCATCAGAGGCAAACCGGTTACTCTCTGGAATCATTTTATCTAACCGTAAAGTATACGAAGCTTCTCAAAGTAATGAAAACTATAGAGGCATGGGCTCCACAATATCTGCTCTTTATGTCTCAGATGACACACTTATCACGGCTAATGTGGGAGATAGCCCTATATACCTGATCCATAACGGGTCGATAAATCTACTCTCTATCCCTCACACAATGGTTGCTGAACAGGCGTCGCTTTTCCCCAAAGGGTCAGCGAAACTTGGAGATGAATATAAACATATACTTACACGTGCAATCGGAATTGAAAAAAATGTGAATGCTGATATCTGTGAGATGCATTATTACCAGGGAGATACCATTGTTATAGCCTCTGATGGGCTTAGTGACAAAGTACAACCTGACGAGATCATGGACATTGTGACTAATGAAGAACCGGATAAAGCGTGTGCGTCGCTTGTGAATATGGCAAATGATCGCGGCGGCGATGATAATATTACCTCAATCGTAGTAAAAGTTAAAAAAGTTTTAAATAAAAAACAAAGAATTAAAGGCCTTTTATCAAAATTGGCCAATACCTTTATTAAAAAAGATTAGTGCCCTTCCATTCACTTAATTTTAGGAAATGGGCCCCTAAAGGGATTTTTCAAGCTAGAAATAAATATTTTTTTGGCCCTCATGTTGAGATATGAAATTGCCCGTTATGGATGTAAACAAATTAACTATTAATCTAATAAGGGGGTACGGCGATGCCCGTATTAACACTAAAGTTTAAAAATGAATTTATTAAAGATTATCGATTGGGAAAAGGACAATCAATGACCATAGGCAGACGAAATGATAGCAATATGATTATTGAAAACCTTGCCGTTTCCGGCAGCCATGCCAAGATTGACTCGGTTGGAGACGGATTTGTTCTAACCGATCTTCAAAGCAAAAATGGTTCTTTTGTAAATGACGAGTTAATTGCATCTCATTGGCTTAAAAATGGTGACGTCATTACTATTGGTAAACATACAATTCTATTCAATTATACAGGCGGTGAAGAAATACCCGATGAAAAAATAGGTGATATGAATCAAACAATGGCCTTACGGTCAGATAAATACAAAGAAATGATCGCCAAGAACGTTCCAGATGGGGCTGAAGAAATTATTTCAGAAAAGAGTGTAGCCGGTTCGTTATCTTTTTTATCCGGTGGTGAAGGTGAAATTGCACTTGATAAAAAAATTACTAAAATTGGCAAAGCATCAACATGCGATATTGTTGCAAAAGGTTTCTCAGTCGGAAAAGTATCAGCAACAATAAGCAAACGCCCAGACGGTTATTTCTTCAATTACGTTGAAGGTTCTAAGCCTAAAATCAACGGGAAGGCTATTGACCAGAGTGTCAAATTAAACGATTTCGATGTCATTGAAATAGGTTCCATCAAAGTGAACTTTGTTGTTAAGGAATCTTAGCACTACTATCAGTTAATCGAATCAATATTTGATCTTTTCTGCAGCATACATTTTATTTGATGGTTACGGTACTATCGAAGGCTCACCTCAAACCGATGAGGTGAGCGAACAATTATCTCACTTCTTGAGACAAATCTATGCTGGATGCTGGATAAAAACTGGCACCTTCATTCTTCGGGAACGCCATTAGGTAGATAGTCCTTTTATACAAAATCCAGCCCTTTTCAACTTATTTTTATCGATTAAGACGAACTGCATTGAGAATATCGAAGGAAATGTGTAACACCACCGAGAAAATGAATAAAACTTCGTGATTCGGTATTCGTTATTCAAGCTGGAACTTTTGGCATCATTCTTAAAAACCCCAGACGCTAAGCAGTGAACCCTGTTCTCCAAGTAAATTGGACAAAAACCAAATGAATATAGCTATTGTCCATTACCACCTAAAGCCGGGTGGAGTTACAAACGTCATTAAACATCAGATAGATGCGCTTTCTGATCAATGCAAAATACTTTTAATCACTGGAGAGCTTTCAGATCCCCCCATCCATGACAACACAATACAAATTCGTGGGCTTGGATATGACACCGCATCAGCCAAATTTTTAAATCCCGAGAAAATAGCGAACACCTTATCTCAAGCATTATCTTCAGCGTTTGGGGACAAGTGCGATCTTCTCCATATCCATAACCCTATGCTGGCTAAAAACAGTAATTTTTTAGCTATCTTAAAATCAATGCAGCAAAAGGGCTACACACTTTTTTTGCAGGTGCATGATTTCGCTGAAGATGGACGTCCGTTGGCTTACTACTTCAACGAACCGTACATTGCCAACTGCCATTACGGTGTCATTAACTCACGGGATTACGATCTGCTGCTCCAATCGGGTTTAAAGGCTGAAGGTCTTCATTTGTTGCCCAATACTGTTGATCCCATTTCTACAAACTCAAACATACCCATTAAGAAAAGCAGGGTACTTTACCCTGTTCGCGCTATTCGAAGAAAGAATATCGGAGAAGCAATTTTATTGTCGTTATTTTTCAGTGGCAAAACTCTTTCCATTACATTACCGCCAAATAGTCCCGCTGACATGAAGAGCTATAATGGATGGAAAGACTTTGTTTTAGAAAATAACTTGGACGTCGAATTCGAATCCGGATTACGTGCTAATTTTCAAACATTGATCTCGTCTTCTGATTTTTTAATTTCAACGAGCATAACAGAAGGATTTGGTTTTTCATTTTTAGAACCATGGACTGCAGATAAAATGCTGTGGGGAAGATCTATACCGGATGTGTGCCGTGATTTCAAAAAAAATGGTGTTGACCTGGATCATCTGTATCAACGCTTACATATACCTGCCTCCTGGATTGGAAAAGATGCGTTGCTACATACATTCATGTCATGTATTTCTGAAAATTCTAAAAAGTTTAATGTAGAAATAAACAAGAAACAGACACAGAATTTCTTTTTAAATAAAATAGAATCCGGAGGTATAGATTTTGGACTTCTTGGTGAAAACTTCCAAAAAAAAGCCATCTCTAAAATTTTATCCAGCAAAAAGAATAAAGAACTGATCATAGATTTCAATCCATATCTTACAAAACCTGGCTTTGAATTCAGCAATACTAAATTGATTTCAAATAATAAAAAAGCAGTTCTTCAAAATTACAGCAAAGCAATTTATAAAAATAACCTCATTAAAATTTATAAAAAGGTTACAAGCCATTCTGTTACGCATTGTATAGACAAGAATATACTGGCATCTTATTTTCTGAAATCTGACAATTTCAGCCTGTTAAAATGGGGCGATTATGTTGAGTAAAAATGCGGTTGCACATTATTTAAAACCGCTTTCACCCATACCGACCAACATAAATCCCAGCGGCACCATTGATGGAGTTCTTCGATGTATCTTATTTGATATCTATGGAACCCTTTTTATCAGCGAAACAGGAGAGATCAGTACGCTAAAATTAAATTCAGATAAATTGAACACTATTAACCGGCTCCTTGCTAAGTACCACATCAGAAAAGATCCCAATCGTATTTTAGAAGAAGTTTTTGAGGCGATATCAAACAAACACAAAATACTTCAAAATAGCGGTATTAACGTTCCGGAAATACAAATAGACAGAATATGGATGGATATCACTGGCAGGTCCGATGAATCCGTCCGGGATTTTGCTACAGAATTTGAGCTTATTATCAATCCGGTATCACCAATGCCTCATCTCAAAAAATTGATAACGGCCTGCCGTGCATCCGGACTATTGATGGGGATTATATCCAATGCCCAATTTTACACCGAGTATCTTTTTCACTGGTTTTTAGGATCAAGCCCTGAGGGGTTAGGGTTTCATAAAGATATGCTTTTTTATTCATATATCTCAGGGCACGCAAAGCCATCACAATACATGTTTAAAAGCGCTTCGGCCATATTAAATAAAATGGGTATCGCGGAGGACTCGGTCCTTTACGTTGGGAATGATATGCGAAATGACATATGGACTGGAAACGAGGTAGGATTTAAAACCGCGCTTTTCGCTGGAGACGCCAGATCATTAAAATTAAGAAAAAATGATTCTACATATAAAGATATTTATCCGGATATCACTGTGACGGATCTGAATCAGCTCATTAAATTTCTATAGATTGAAAAATATCGAATGTCTAATCCTGCATATCGAAAGGAACCCATAACACAAATGGAAAAATGGGAAGAGGAACTTCGAGATTTGGTGTTCGACATTCTAAATTCGACATTCGCTGTTCAAATATTTTAGCGGAGAGTCCTAAAACCCTTTCCCCCAATCAATTAGGAAAAGAGCCTTATTTTTTAATTTTTACTTAA
>JAFDFT010000167.1 GCA_019309685.1 Deltaproteobacteria bacterium | reverse complement strand
CTTGTCAACTTTTATAGCATATATGTTAAGGCAATGACAACTTTACGGAGGTTTTGTAATCATTTAAAAATAGTATGAATCCTCTAGTTCTGAATTATTACATACGGAATTGAGGGGGCCAACCATTTTTTAATGGTAGTAGATTGGTTTCTCTTCCCATTTTATAACGGAAATTGCATCTATCATAACCTTCTGCGAGGGTCATTGTCCGGACCAAACCCCTATTAAAGGCTTTACTAAATATCCCATCCATGGATACACATATATAGGGGACTATTTCATCTGCGCTGTGGGCACGAAAGAATTTTAATATTCCACACTCAGTCATATCAAAGCCATAATCAAATTCTCTTCTGTCGCCCTCAATAAATGTTGCTACCCAGTCTCCAGGATATTGCCGCTTTTGAGATTCCGTTGACCATTTTTTAATTTTCTGTTCATATCCTTTGCCAAATTTCAATCTTCCCAAAAAACCAAGAATAAACTTCGGATAATCGACCATTGTTTCGGTCATCTCATAAATGATCTTACCTACTTCCTCTGTGGTTTTTCCATGACCTTTAAGCACTCTATATATTGCCAAACAGGAGGAAGCCATAATAAGGTTTTTTGTATTTAAATTCTTTTCACCTCCAATATAAGGAATTTCAGGAATTATGGTTTCAAATTCTTGTCGGGTCTCCACTAAGATAATGTTCGTTTGTTTATCATTAAAGCGAGTTTGTAAGATCATTCCCAAAGATTTGGACATTTTGTCATAACTTTTTAATATTTCCGTTTTTCTTAATATATAATAATTTCTAGCCGGTTGCTTATCCACACCAATCCCTCCTTTTCCCTCATTACCTTCTGCGCTCTTACTGACTGTATTTACATCACCTTGAGAGCAAGAGCTTATTGTAATGGATATTGGGATGGTACTTCCAACAGCGGCAACAGCAATAGTTTTTGCTGATCTCTCCATAAACTCTCTTCTATTCAGTCCCCTGCGGGCTTCTTTATTCATATTTGTATTTCCTTTGGGCTTTCATGTTAACTGCTGTATTGGTTACCAGGTTATTCAAAGTTACGATTACTGGTACTCTTGCCTTCATCGTTGCAAACAACTCAACGTTATTTATAGCATATATGATAAGGCAATGGGAACTTTTTAGGGATTGGTATGATTCGTTGAATAGACATAATGTTTGAAAACTATGGAAACAAGGTCAATGCTGAATGTTTATCACTCCAAAGGCTCTTTGAACCAATCCTTTAGTTCCCTTTCCAAGTTGATATTCTTTTCAACTTCATCTAACCATTCATTAATGTCTTTGAGATTAAAAGGTTTATAAAATATTTTGCATCCAAGTTCTTTTGCTCTCAATAGCCCTTCTTCTTCCCAACCTCCTGACATCATAGCAACATAGGGAGCTTTACATCCTTTAATCTTTTGATTTTCTATAAATTCAAGTCCGTTAATCAATGGCATGTAAAAGTCTGTTATAATAACATCCACACATCTCTCGTTTTCTTCACATCGACAATCAGGTTTTAATTGGAGTGGGCAAATAACCGGAGTTTCAAAGGAATATATTTCATACCCACGCATATCTAAAACTTCATGTAAAATATTTCGGATATCTTCACTATCCTCTAATAAAACTACTCTGATCTGGTTATGTTCCATTGTTAATTTTCTTTGTTCAATCTAAGTATATTATTAAATAGTAAGTGGCTATTTATGTCGTAGCAAAATTGCAGATATCTGGCCTTAATGCTTGTCTTAAACCTGTCACGATTTATAGCACATTTCTTAAGGGAATGGAAACATCTATGGGCTTTGGGATTGTTATGTTATCAACTTGATATTGCGTGGTTTTTTGTATATATAGAGACTTGACGGTTTACGAATTCATGAAGCTCGAAATCCGGCAATAACCTTAAACGGGAGAAGATAATATGACACTTCGCTTTCTGCGGAACAAGTTGGTTGAAGTTGAGCCGTGCTCAGATGGAACACTGGACGTTTTCTGGCGGTTGACCGATGACTTATTGAAAGTCGATGCGCGTTTAAAAATTCAGCCGCCGGAGTTAGAGATAACGGAGGCTGAAGTACGAATGGATAGATTTCCGCCTTCAGTTTGTCAGTCCGCACCCGAACTATTTGAAGATATTGAGGGTGTGACGATTGGGCCCGGACTGCGAAAGATCGTCCATGGACTGTTCAGCGGACCCGGCGGATGCTCAATACTTGCAGATGCCGTACTGGAATCCGCGAACGCGGTTATTCTTCACTTTACGCGCCCCGCGATACAGGCAGGGGAATCTGTTACGGATGATGAGGAGAAACTTGCCAACACAAGAGCAATGCTCAGTGCGAATCCAAGGCTTATCAGGAGTTGCGTTGCCTTTCAGGATGACAGCCCGATTATGCAGGGCATTGAGCTTTAGGGGGGAAAAAATGATTACTTTTAACAGAAGCCAGGTGATAGGGGCTGAATTCCCTGACGGTGAAACGGTACGTTTTAACGGCATCCAGGAAGATCACATATACGGTATGGAGATTCAGATGGATATCCGTATTTATGACGGTGAGATCCTGAAGATAGACGGGAACATGAAACGATACACAAATTTTGTATGCCCCAGCGCGATTCCCGTACTCCAGAAAGCGGTGGGCATGTCATTGAAAAATGACGGATGGGATAAGCAGGTAATGCGTGAAATCGGCCGCAAGGGGTGCGAACATTTCGCGGAAATAATTATAGAATGCGGACGGTGTCTCCGCCAGGCACTGATGTCCAGGGACCTTACAGCAGCCCTTTCAGAAGATCCAGGGCTGGATCAGGGACAGTACTTAAAGAATTGGGAGGAAACACATCCTTAGTAAATCTTTCCCGGTGCGTGGCTAAAATTGGAACGCATCCCAAACAGCTTTCCCATGAAAAGCTGTGCTTACAGATTGATGCGTGGCATAATGTATTTGTAACCCGGTTGTGCTCGCTTGAATCGTATTCTTTTATCTGTTTAAATTGGAGTATATGATGAAAATTGATTTACACCTGCATACTTCAGACCGTTCTCCTTGCAGTGATATAAGCATTTCAGAACTTATTGCAGAAGCCAAAAGGATAGGGCTTGACGGTTTTTGCATGACAGAACACCAATTCATATGGCCCCTTGAAGAAACGGAGGAACTGGCCAGGAATGAGGGTATACGAATTTTCAGGGGAAATGAAATTACCAGTGCCCAGGGTGATGTTCTTGTTTATGGGCTCGAAAAAGATATTAAAGGTGTCGTACCTATAAAAGCACTGCAAAAAGAAGTGGTTGCGGCCGGGGCTTTTTCTGTTCTCGCACATCCATTCAGGGGGTTCAAGATGTTCGGGATTGGTGAGCTGCAGATGAGTGTTGAACAGGCATGCAAAAAGAAGGCGTTACAGTTTGTCAATGCCGTAGAAATTGCCAACGGGAAAGTCCGGGACAAAGAAAACGAAATGGCGATGAAAGTCGCGGAAGCTCTGGGGCTGCCCGGAACAGCAGGAAGTGATGCCCATAATGTTGATGAGGTCGGACTATTTGTTACAATTTTTGAGCGGGATATCAAGAATGATGCTGACCTGGTGGCTGAATTACATGCGGGGCGTTTTTCAACCGGCAATGCGCGATAGAAACTTATCAAGATTTATAGCATATATGTTTAGGGAATGGATGTTTTTATGAGTCCTGAAATAATATTGACTGTTAAAGAGGTTCAAACCTGCCTCTTGTTTCCTGTTCTTTTCGCACCCATTCGATTGCCTCTTCCATTGTTTTAAAAATCGGGTGTTTTTTCCGCTTTATTACATTGAATAGTTGCGTAGCTATTCTTTCAAAGGGGTTTGGACAGAACACACAACTATCGATAACGTATTTATCAGCTAAAAGTTGTTCTTTTTTTTGAAAATCTTTAATCATTTTTGGTGGGGGCACCCCCATCTCAGACACATCAGCTATGCCCCAGACTTTATTTTTTCCACCTTTTTTAAACCATCTTTCATTTTCGCTTATAACATAATCAACATCTTCAATTGAAAGAGGCTTGTTAATAAATTTTACAAAAACAATATTTAGTTCAGCATCATATTTCCCTTCATGTTTCACATTTAACATCGATATCTCCTTACTTCTTTTTAATTATAAGTGTTGTAATTTATACCTTCATAAAAAACATTATATCAGTCTGACAATTAAGCAACATTTATGCCATATTTTATTTTTTCCGAGGAATTATAGAAGATTATTCGTACATTTTTTAGTGGAGATGCTAGATATTGATGGAAACTAGTTAGTGTCCGTCCAGAAATTAGATATTTTGTTCGAGTTCAAGGAAGACGAAAATTTTAACCGGAGGAATACATTGAGTATTTCGAGGATTAAAATTTTCGCCTGACGTAGAAATCGGGCAAAATAGCAATTTATGGATGGACACTAGTTAATATTAAAAAAGTTAGGTATAGTTGATTTTTTTTTAGAAGTGTGGGAAAAGGCGAATTTTAAAATAAAGAATAAAGAGTATAATAATGTTAGATACCCCTTTTGAAGGATGTTCCTATAAAGAGGCTTTGCGTCTGGCCACCGAAGTAGAAGAAGAATCGTTATTTGAAAGTGCCGCCAAGATACGAGAGCACTTTTTTTGCAATTCCATCCAGTTATGCATGATCATTAACGCGAAATGCGGAAAATGCTCAATGGATTGCACTTTCTGCTCGCAAAGTATGCATCATGGCGCCAACTCAGACATATATCCTCTTTTCCAACCATCCCAACTAGCTGAACAAATAAAGAATTTGTCCGAAAACGGAATACATCACTGCGGAATCGTCGCCAGCGGTGACAGGCTTAAAAGTCAGGAAGTGGATAGTATCTGCCAAGCTCTTTTAATGACCAAAAATTCAATATCTTTTAATGTATGTGCTTCTCTTGGCAGATTGAGCAATGAGGATATTAAAAAGTTAAAAAAAGTTGGATTAGTACGTTATCATCATAACCTTGAAACGTCCGAAAGGCACTACCCAAGCATCTGTTCAACCCAGACATGGCAAGAGCGGCTCTCAACAGTAAAAAGAGCCATTGAGTCCGGTCTTGAAGTGTGCGCCGGAGGATTGTTCGGCCTGGGAGAAACCTGGGAAGACAGAATTGATCTGGCTATAGCTTTGCGTGACCTGGGCGTAAACAGTGTGCCGATCAACTTTCTGCATCCACAGCCAGGAACGCCTCTGGAAAATAAGCCGTTGATGCCGGCTGAAGAAGCGCTGCGAATCATAGCCGTGTACAGGCATTTGCTTCCGAATACAACCCTACGAATTTGTGGAGGACGGCCCGGTGTGCTAAAAGAACGGCAAAAAGATATGTTTAGAGCCGGCGCAAACGCTTTGATGACAGGCAATTACCTGACTACATCCGGGCAGATACCTGAAAGTGATGTCCAAATGATAAAGGCATTAGGTTTGAAAATTGCTTAGTGCCCATCCATAAATTGCTACTTTGCCCGATTTCTGCATCAGGTGGTACATCCGCCTTTGGCGGACTCAAATTTTAATCCGCCACCGAACTTTGGCGGATCGCATTCCTTGAACTCGAATAAAATATCTAATTTCTGGACGGACACTAATTAAAAAAAATATGTAAGTGCCATAAAAGCGTTATTCGTTGGTTCAATCATAAGTTCTAACACCGGTATTTCAAAACCGCCGTATTCGGTTCCGGTCTTGCCATAATATATATTTCCACCCACTATCAACTGAATATCATTAGTTACATCCCAAATTGCCCTTGGTTGAACCGTACGTGAACCATCATTTAAGTTGTTGATAACAGTAAAGTAAATATTTAAC
>JAFDFT010000630.1 GCA_019309685.1 Deltaproteobacteria bacterium | reverse complement strand
TTTGGTGCTGATCTTTTTTTGGTCAAGAGAAGCGGGTATGTTTGTAGTAAGCGGATTGTTGCTGCAAAGAAAAAATACCCGTTGACCCGGAATCAGCAAAATATTTTTAAAGTAGGGTGAAACCGTATTATATAATGATGAAAGTTTTTGCCGCTGTGGCTTTGCCAGATAGTTTGAGAATCCCTCCATTGAAAAACTCACGATTCCGGTTTCTGAAAGATGTCTTTTTGCATGATGAAAAAACTGATCTGTAAAAAATCGATTGACCTGAAAGGTTTCCGGTTCAGGGAGATTGATAATAATAGCATCATATACTGTTTTTGAATTCTGAAGAAAAGCACGGGCGTCATTATGAATGACGTTTAATCCGTTAATACGTTTTATAAGACCGTATCTGAATTGAATGGATGTAAGTTCCGGGTCAAGTTCCACGTAATCAACGGTTTTAGGATTGTACTTTTCTATTTCATTCATTATTCCCCCTTCAGCAGAAATAATAAGAATGCGTTTTGGATCCGATATTTGCGCTAAAGGATAATGAACGGTTTCTTCAGCAAGACTTAGATTTTGATTGCTAAAAACAGGGGTACCATCTTGAAAGAGGGTAAATTGTTCCTGGTCTTGATGAACTGAGATTCGGCCATAACTAGAAGCGGAGTAACCAGATAAACAAGGGCGAATGAAAAGAGTGCGCCTCCAGTAACATCGCCAATGTTGTCGGTTATGTAAATGCGGGTGCCGGAGTAATCTGGATCTTCGTTCCTGATTACAAACAGGCTATAGGGAAGCACAAAGCCTACAAGTATTGTATAAGGAGCAATGAGAAGAAAAATAAACGAGAAGGTTGGATAAAACCCCACGTCAGCACCATGAGTAAAGATGAAATAACGGAGTATACGGATTGCTATTATCTGAAGGGGCGAAAGAGAGGCGAGAAAAATTGACAGCCAGAAAAGGACATGTATGGATACCTGATTAAAACGATTTTTCACAAAACCGGCAATAAGGGTGCCTATGCCGCCTAGGATCATCCAGCTGAACAAGATTAGAGCGATGATAAACTCGTTGCCGGAAAATTGCGCTAAGAATTCACGAATGGTTAATAATTGTGTGACGACAGAGGAAATACCTGTCGCGATGACAACCCTTATGACACTTTTCTTCATTCTACTCTTCAAAATATTGTACCTGGTAGATAAGGACATCTAACGGGCTCTTTTGCCAGGCATTTGGCTGCAGGCATGCTTTACGGCAAAGATGAGAAAGGAATATTTCAGGATTTGGCAGTTGACGCCACACCTGGGGCAGAAAGGTAGCGCTTGACATATCTTTTTTTATAATGACGCCATCTATATTAGGCCGGAGCTTAGAGATGAGCTCCGTACTGTTTTTGTACTTAAGCGGCTTCGGATCGGTAAGAACGCTTACTTCTATGTGTATGTTTTTAAATTCTTTTAATGTGAGAGGCTCAAAGCGCGGGTCATGAAAGGCGGCGCTTATGGCGTTCCTCTTAACACTTTCACCAATAGCGCCATGGGGGGTAATATTGCCGATGCATCCGCGAAGCATTCCATTGATAGAAAGGGTAACAAACGTGCCTCGTTGAGTTTGGAAGATATCATTTTTAAGCGCAGAGTTAAGAGAAGCAGTTTCGGTCTTTTTTATTTTCATATTAAGATACTTCATGATGGTGTGTTTTGCTAGTTGAACGAGTAATTGTCCATGTTCCTGTTTGATATTTAGGGTCTGGCCTTTTTGTAGAGGGTTTTGAGTATCTTCATGGGTATCTTCATAAAAAGCGATAGCAGCATATCCGACCACTTTTGATTTATCACCCGCTGTATCACCGCTATTTGAATAATGTATCAACACAGGTCGCCAGTTATTCGTAATGGCGAGTTTTAATAAAATCGCTATAGGCATAATCCCGCAGGCCCTGAGACGGCTTTTTGACAATTCAGCTGCTTTTTTATTCAGAATCATGTCGATGGTTTCCATGTCTTTATGAACAGCATCCTTGTAAGGCAAAAAGTGTGAGAGGTCCGAGCTGATCACAAGCAGTGTCTGGTTATCAATTATTGATTGAATGGCAGAAGTAATAAGATCGATGTTTCTCGGATATCCAACAACAATGGGCACAAGTTTAAATGCCGTTAGATAATGCTGGAGAAAAGGGAGGATAACTTCCAGGGAGTGTTCAATATTATCCGAAGCCGGGTTAGAAGTAAATAAGGCTGATTGCTTTCGTAATCTATGGGCGTCTTTATGAAGTTGAATGAAACCCAGAGGAGTTTGGTAGGCATTAACGTTGCTGATTGCGCAATTTTCAAAACCAATACGGTGATCCGGTGCTAAGAGAATAACCTTATTAAATGCATTTTTATTTAAAACCAGAGAGGCGTGCGCGGCAGTCAGTCCTGAATAGATGTATCCAGCATGCGGCATAATGATGGCTTTTAACCTTTTGCCGGCAGGAGGTTGAAAACGGGTTTTTTTTGCTGTTTGGGTCAGCTTATGAATTTGTTTTTCCAGCTCGATTTTTGAATCAGGGTAAAATTTTCCCGCCCAAACAGGCTTTCGGATGCTTTCG
>JAFDFT010000010.1 GCA_019309685.1 Deltaproteobacteria bacterium | reverse complement strand
GGAGCTGCAAAATGTTACAAATCTGATTAAAAAAGGTGAACTGGCCATTAAAAAAGAGGCACAGGAAATGAGAAAAAAACTGGAGGACTCTGGGAAACAACAGGCAACCCAAGAAATAGAGACCAGCCGGGAAGAAATCGCCAAATTTAAGAAAACCGCTGAAAATCAGATCAAGGACCAAATCGAAGACGCACGCAAACAGATAAAAAACGAATTCGAAATGTTATCTGTTACGATTATGGAAAAAATTTTGGAACGGAGACTGGCCTCATGAATAAAGGTAACAAAAGAATAAGATGTTGCATGTTTGTTGTTTTATGTATGGCCATCTTTATATATTCTGGCAATGATGCTTACGCGTCAGATGGATCTGGCGGCTGGCGGTCCACCTATGATACAGGGATGATGATTTTTAATTTCATCATTCTTGTGATTTTGTTTATAAAATTCGCGAAAAATCCTTTAAAAGATTTTTTGGAGAACCGAAGGCTTGAAATCGCCCGTGAGATTAGGCGGATTGAAGATGAAAAGAAAGAATGGTTAAAGAAAATAAAATCAGCTAAAAATGATCTAGATGAAAGTGAAGTCCGCTTTAAAAAAATAAAACAGCGCATGGTTGATCAGGGCGAGAAGAAAAAGATGGAGCTTATCGATAGTGCCAAAAAACAAAGTGAAGCCATGATCGATAAAGCCAGGCAAAAAATAGAAAATAATATTGTTCGGGCGAAAAACACGCTTCGCTCAGAACTCGTGGACGCGGCCATGGAACTGGCAGTAAAAAATCTCCCCAACGAAATCAACGAAAAAGATAAAGATAAATTTATAGATCAGTACCTTTCCAGTGTAACAGAAAAGTGATGACTTCCTAAAAAGTCCAACTTCGGCGTTGCGCTGCATCCCTCGTCACTACAGCGTACTACGGGTACGCCTCATTCTTCAGGATTTGTGTCGCCTTGAACTTGAACTTTTTACTTTGTCATCAAAATCGCCTCTATTATTTATTATCCGGAAGTAAAGACAATCTTGTCACCATCGGCATCCGCTTGCACATGTGCGCCATCTTGAATTCTTCCCTCCAGTATTTCCATGGACAAAGGATTTTCGATATATTTTTGAATCGCCCGTTTTAATGGCCGAGCTCCGTACGCAGGCTCATATCCTTTTTCAGCGATAAAAGACCTCGCGCTATCCGACAGAGAAAGCTCAATATTTCTTTCCTCTAGCCGTTTGCCTAACCGTTCTATCTGTATTTTGACAATCTCACCGATTTGGTCCTGGCTAAGATTGTGGAAAATGATTGTCTCATCGATCCGGTTTAAAAATTCAGGTTTAAATGTCGCCCGAAGTGTTTCTGTTATTCGTTTCTCCATTTCTTCTCTGTTGGAGCTTCCGAGTTCCTGAATCCACTGGCTTCCAACATTTGACGTCATAATAATTATCGTATTTTTAAAATCAACAGTCCTGCCGTGTCCGTCCGTCATTCGGCCGTCATCTAATATCTGAAGCAGTACGTTAAACACTTCCGGATGAGCCTTTTCTATTTCATCAAATAATACAACAGAATACGGGCGCCGCCGTATGGCTTCGTTCAGATACCCCCCTTCTTCGTAACCGACATATCCCGGAGGCGCGCCGATGAGTCTCGACACCGCGTGTTTTTCCATGTACTCCGACATATCAACTCTGACAACAGCCTGCTCGTTATCAAAAATAAATTCAGCCAGAGCTTTTGCCAGCTCCGTCTTTCCTACACCCGTTGGCCCCATGAATATAAAGGACCCGATGGGACGGTTGGGATCCTGCATGCCGGACCGCGCACGGCGAACGGCGTTGGACACCGCTGAAATCGCTTCTTTTTGCCCGATGACCCGCTTTTCAAGACGGCTTTCCATATAAACGAGCTTTTCTCTTTCACCTTCAAGCATCTTGCTCACTGGAATGCCTGTCCACTTGGATACAACTTCAGCGATATCTTCTTCATCAACCTCTTCTCTTAACATCTTGCTGCTCTCTTGCAGCTCCACCAGTTTATCGTTGGCCTCTTCAAGCTGTTTGTTAAGGTCTGCTGCCTTTCCATATCGAATTTCCGCGACCCTCGCCAGATCGCCGTCCCGCTCTGCCTGGTGTTCCTCCACGCCCAGCTGTTCAATTTCTTCCTTTATTTTTCGAATCGTTTGAATCGCTTCTTTTTCATTTTCCCAGTTGGCTTTGACCCTTGTGATCTCTTCCTGCATTTCAGCAAGATCTTCCTCGATCTTTTTAAGCCGCTCTTTTGATGCCTTATCCGACTCCTTTTTTAAAGCTTCGCGTTCTATCTCAGCCTGGATAATCTTTCGTTGTATTTCATCAATCTCTTCCGGCATGCTGTCGATCTCAATTCGGATTTTAGACGCGCATTCATCGATCAAGTCAATGGCCTTGTCCGGAAGAAAGCGATCGGAAATATACCGGTTCGATAGCGTAGCCGCGGCCACGATCGCTGTATCTTTTATTCTTACGCCATGATGGACTTCATACTTTTCCTTCAATCCGCGAAGAATTGAAATGGTATCTTCCACTGTGGGTTCAAGCACCATGACCGGCTGAAACCTTCTTTCCAGAGCCGCGTCTTTTTCAATATGCTTTCGGTATTCATTTAATGTCGTCGCTCCCACACACCGAAGTGTCCCTCTGGCGAGCGCGGGCTTTAACATATTTGACGCGTCCATGGCGCCTTCACTCGCCCCTGCGCCAACTAACGTATGAAGTTCATCAATGAAAAGGATGACTTCTCCTTCCGCTGTCTCTACTTCTTTTAAAACCGCCTTTAACCGATCTTCAAATTCGCCTCTGTATTTTGCGCCCGCGATTAAAGCGCCCATATCCAAGGCGACAAGCCGCTTGTTTTTCAATGATTCCGCTACATCGCCCTCAACAATTCGGTTCGCCAGGCCCTCAACGATAGCTGTCTTTCCCACACCGGGCTCTCCGATCAATACCGGATTGTTCTTTGTTCTTCTTGATAATACCTGAACGATCCGCCGGATTTCATCATCTCTTCCAATAACCGGGTCCAGTTTTCCCTGACGGGCAAGATTCGTCACATCCCTGCTGAACTTTTCTAACGCTTGATATTTATCTTCCGGGTTTGGGTCTGTAATTCGCTGATTGCCGCGAATATCTAAAAGCACCTTAAGAATTGAATCCCTGGTAACGCTGTTCTTTTCTAAAATCTTAGCTGCATTTCCGTCTTTTTCATCTGATGTGGCTAAAAGAATATGTTCTATGCTCACATATTCATCCTTCATTTTTGATGCTTCGGAAAATGCTTTATCCAGAATATTTTTTGTCCGGGTTGAAAGATAAACATCTCCGCCGCCGCTCACTTTTGGAATCGCATTCAGCGCACCTGTCAATTCCTGGCCAATAATCCCCGGAGAAACCCCGAGCTTATTTAAAATGGCCGCAGCAATCCCATCCTGTTCGCTCAGCATTGCGGATAATAGGTGCTCCGGCTCAATCTGTTGATGACTCTGCTGGGACGCCAGTGACTGAGACGCCTGGATCAACTCCTGCGACTTTATTGTAAATTTATCAAATCTCATTTCTACCTCCTCAGTGTTCACGCTGGCTTAGTGCATGATTGCATTCACCCGCATACTGAAAACAAGCTGAAATCTTTATCCGTAATTTATCTATTTACATCGATAGACATAAAAGAACCTCTCCATCACTCCTTTAAAACAAAGCGGTTCAACTGGAAAGGCCTAACATCGATTTCATGCTAAATCAGATACTTTCAACTGTTTTTCACTTCAAATAATTTGTCTGTTTTTACACGTATATCAAAAACACACCATCTAATTCGTACACATTAGTTTTCTTGCATCTGTCATAAAAATAAGCACTTAGACGATTATGTCAAATGCTCTCGTTACTGATATAGAAGAACTGTGATGATATTTTATTAGGTTATTCCAGATTTAGTTGTAGAAAATGATTCGAGAATTCCCCTCGTAAATTCTTGGGATCTTTGACAAAGGGTCACCCCTACTGGCTCCATGGCACTATGCTATGGATAGGGAGGTGTCTACTTTACTCTGTGGGCTGATATATTGAAAAGCCCTTTTTATGATTATCAAATTGAACCTCCCCCAGTTTGAACTCTCATGTAAACTTTTTTCTTTTTTCATTGGGCACTCCTTTCAACTCTATTGTATATTTTGTAAAATGTCCGTCAAAGTGGGGGAGGTTCGGGCTGTCCTATAAGAAGATTCCCTTTCTCTATATTTTATACAATCGAAGACAATGAAATTATTGTGCACTCTGTGTTTGACAATAGGCAAGATCTAAAGAAGAAGCCTTAATAAATGATTTTTCAAATATATCATTGAATTTCGCCTTGAGACTCTTTCATTATTTTTAATATGGTCGTTTTAAATTAATGCAAAAATCCCGTATGCATGTCCCTCCTAAACATCCACAGCAAAACGATTCAAAACCTTGAACTGCTTAAAATCAATACAAAATTCAAAATTCGGCAAACGTCTTATCGTCCCTGTCTATTCCTGCTAACATTTGAAAAAATTCTGGTTTTATTCAAGTTCGTTGATTTATATAGCAAACTAATATAAATAGCATGACTCCCTCATAATAATGGGGAAAGAATACGATTGGGCTTTTGGCTATAAATACAATATGATAAGTGTTCTACACTGATAGTATCTGCTATGAACTTAAAATTTAACCCTCGACTTACTCACACAGTTTCCAATTCCGGTTTTGCATCAAAATTACCGCCAGGTGATCTGGACAAAGCCTTGCGCGGACTAAACTTTCCCACGGATCCAAATGTAATTATTGGCCTGGACCGGCTGGACGATGCGGGTGTGTACAAAATATCCCCTGAGATGGCGATGATCCAAACTGTTGATTTTTTAACACCTATTGTTGATGATCCGTATGCGTTTGGACAAATCGCCGCTGCAAGCGCGTTAAGTGATATCTATGCCATGGGCGGTACGCCCAAGACAGCCATGAACCTTGTCAGTTTTCCCTTAAAGGAAATGGATATATCCATTTTGCGCAAAATTCTTGAGGGCGGAAATGATAAGATGAAGGAAGCCAATGTCGCTTTGGTGGGCGGACACAGCATAGTGGATAATGAGCTGAAATACGGCCTGTCCGTTACCGGCTTTGTTCATCCGGACAGGATTTTTAAGAAAAAAAGCATTCAGCAAGGTGACCTGCTTGTATTAAGCAAACCGCTCGGCATTGGTATCATCAACACGGCCATTAAAGGCGGGACACCGTCTGTGAATACCATAAAAATGGCGACACAACTTATGTCAGCCCTCAACCGGGATGCAGCGGATGTTATGAAAAATATCCAGATGTCGACAAACGGAGATTCTCCAGTACATGCCTGCACAGATATCTCGGGTTACGGACTCCTTGGCCATATTGCTGAGATGGTTATGGAAAGCGGGCTTGGTATTAATCTCACTGCAAATAAAATACCCGTAATCCCGCAGGCATTAGAATACGATTCCATGGGTCTTGTCCCGGCGGAAGATTATCAAAACAGAGAAGCCTATGAATCGATGATTCGCTTTTCTTCTGAGATTGACAGTGTAATGCAGGATATATTGTTTGATCCGCAAACATCCGGGGGACTTCTGATCGCTGTGGACAAGAAAAGTGCCGATGATCTGGTGTACCGGCTTGTAAAAAAGGGAATGACTTCTTCGGCCGTGATTGGTGAAGTCGTGCTGGAACCTGATGAAAAAATCTTGGTCAAATAACAAGAGATAGATTTAGTGAAGAATATCGGGTAAATAATCAGTAACAACTAAATTATGAGTAACGAGTGAATAGTAAATAGCGACACGTAAATAGTGAATAATAAATAATGACTAGCTTTGTTCAGAAGTTGGGCTACAAAAATACAAAAACAATGCGAATTGGAGTAAGAACTTTTATTATTATATTTATGATATCTGGATGTAAACCGTTCCCTTCTCAAACAGCGCCGAAAAAAGACTTTAAAGAATATGTTGTGCTTTTGCATGGACTGGCGCGATCCAGCAAATCCATGGTTCCGCTTCAAAAAGCCCTGTCAAAAAAAGGTTACGGCACCTGCAATATTGATTATCCTTCAACCGATTATTCCATTGAAGATATATCACAAAACCATCTCCACGCCGCGCTGAAGCGATGTATTCCGGATGACGTGAATCGGGTTCATTTTGTAACCCATTCCATGGGGGGCATTATTCTGCGTCACTATCTGAAAAACAATTCAATGAAACGCTTAGGATCCGTTGTCATGCTGAGTCCGCCAAATGCCGGTACGGAAGTCGTTGACACACTGGGAAATATATTTATTTTCAAAGCCCTTAACGGCCCGGCCAGCGTACAGCTCGGTACAGGTTCCAATAGTGTCCCAATTGAGCTTGGGCCGGTCGATTTTAAACTGGGCATACTGACCGGCTCCAAAACGATTAATCCGATATTGTCTGCCATGATTCCAGGGGAAGATGATGGAAAAGTGTCGGTTCAGCGGGCCCAAATCCAGGGAATGTCCGATTTTATGGTTTTGCCCCACAGCCATCCATTTATTATGCGGTCAAAAGAGACGATCACACAAACCATCCATTTTCTCGAACACGGAAGTTTTCGAAGCAAACCGGAAAAGCTTTAAAATTCATGAAAATTGATATTACAGAATTTTTAGAAGCAGACTACAATGAAGCGATTTTGCTTTGGAAACAAATTGAAGAAGTAGGTCTGGATGATGCGGACTCGTTTGAAAATACCTGTTCTTTTCTCAAAAGAAACCAAGGAATGAGCTTTGTCGCACGCCATGAAGGTAAAATGATAGGAGCGGTTCTCTGCGGTCATGACGGGAGAAGAGGATATCTTCACCACCTTGCTGTGCTTCCGGAATATCGTGGGAACGGTATCGGAAGTAACCTGGTGGAAAAATCCCTTTCAGCTCTTTCGCAAGCCGGTATCATGAAATGTAATATTTTTCTATTTGCTTCAAACGTGAAAGGAAAGGCATTCTGGGAGAAAACAGGATGGTTTGGCTACAATAATTTGGAACTTATGTATCGAAGGATCAAACATAAAAATGATATTGACTGATTTTGTGCTTTATAATAGCGTTTTAAAATTCGGATCATCTCCAAAAGAATTGATGATCCGAAAAGGATCCCCCGCTCAAAGTCCAGGATCTTCGACAATGAAGCGGGTGAAGTGCTTAAAGTAGAAAGAAAACTTAAAATCGGGAAGGAGAAACATCCATGAATTTAGTTGAGCTTTCGGATCAAAATTATGAAGAATTTGGAGAAGTTGTCTCTGTCTATTACAATGACGAGCCCTATACCAATGTGCAGCTTAGAAACTCTGCCAACAGTCTGGCAAACGGACTCATCGGTCTGGGGATAAAGCCGGGGGATAAAGTTTTGGTCATGCTGTTGAATTCTCCGGATGTGTTGATCAGCTACGGGGGGATTTTACGGGCCGGGGCTGTTATCATTCCGGTAATTTTTCTTTTAGGTCCGAATGAAATAGCGCATATTTTGAAAAATTCCGAAGCAAAGGCACTCATTGTGGCGAAGGCTTTTTTAGAAACCATCAATCAGGCAAAACAGGGAATAGACACCTTAAAGCATGTCATTGTTGTGGAAGATGAGGACATACCTGACACTATAAAATATACGGATTTGATAAAAAATAATCCCGATACGGCTCCGGATATCAATATTAAGGATGATGATATGGCCGTTACCCTTTATACCTCAGGAACCACGGGTGTGCCAAAAGGTGTCATGCTTACCCACAAAAATCTTTATTCGAATGCTGTAAGCACTTCACAAGTTAACGATCCCGAGCCCGACGAGGTGGGTCTGTTTATTCTGCCCCTCTCTCATTCATTTGGTTTAACAGTTATGAATGTTGGTATGATGTTTCCCAACAAGGGTGTTCTCATGCCCTGGTTTGATCTGGAAGAGGCATGCAAACTCATAGAGAAATATAAGATTAATGGCTTTGCGGGTGTTCCAGCCATGTATGCCATGTTCCTTAACAGCCCGGATATTGTAGATAAATATGACCTTTCTTCCTTGAAAAGATGCGCCAGCGGCTCAGCGCCGCTTCCGGTAGAGGTGTTAAAAGGCTTTGAAGAAAAATTTGATTGTGTGGTTTTGGAAGGATACGGTCTATCTGAGGCCGCGCCTGTGGTAACGGCCCATTACGTGGATAGAGAGCGCAAACCCGGCTCCATCGGACAGGTCATTCCCGGTGTGGAGATCAAGGTGGTTGATGAAAACGATAACGAGGTACCCACCGGCGAGATCGGAGAACTGATTGTAAAAGGCCCGAACGTTTCTCCAGGTTATTATAAACTAAAGGAAGAAACTGAAAAAACTTTTAAAAACGGATGGCTATATACAGGCGATATAGCCAAAATGGATGATGATGGATACGTCTTTATTGTGGACCGTAAAAAAGACCTGATTATCCGCGGTGGGTTTAATATTGTGCCAAGAGATGTAGAGGAAGTGTTATACACGTTCCCGCCCGTTCTCGAGGCAGCAGTGGTCGGTGTGCCGGATCAGACCATGGGAGAAGAGATTAAAGCCTTTGTGGTACTAAGAGAAGATGATAAAGGAAAAGTGACCGAAAAAGATGTGATTGAACACTGCCAGAAATCACTGGCTAAATATAAAACGCCGAAGTTTGTTGAATTTATAGATGCATTACCCAGAAACCCCATTGGCAAGGTAAAGAGGAAGGAGCTTCGCGAAACCTCTTCCTAAACAAACAGGTATATATTTTATAATAAGCTGAATCGATCGAAACAGGGGCAAACGGTTAAAAAGGGAAAATGCCATATGAAAACAATTTTTCCTTTTGCACCGCTTGCCCTTTGCATTGAAGAATTGATCGTAAAATGTACTTAACAGAGTGATTAAATAAGAATGAAGAAAAAAATATTTTACGGCTGGTGGGTTGTCCTGGCCACAAACATTATCTGCATGCTCGGATTCGGGACATGGCTTTACAGCTTTGGTGTGTTTTTCAAACCAATGATGATAGAGTTCGGATGGACCCGGGCGTTAACTTCCGGAGCGGCATCCTTGAGAAGTATTGAGGGCGGTGTGGCCGGACCGGTTGTTGGCTGGGCTGTTGATAAATATGGCGCGCGTATCGTCATTTTATTTGGCGGAATCGTATCTGGTTTAGGTTTCGCCATGATGTTTTTTGTGAATTCCTTGCTTGGGTTTTACCTGTTTTACGGAATTATCCTGTCTATCGGCATGAGTGCAATGCTGTATATTCCCGCATTTACTGTTACCGCTCAGTGGTTTTCCAAAAAACTTTCGATGGCCCTTGCGCTTTTAGCGGTTGGCGCTGGCTTGGGCGGACTTGTTTGCGCGCCTTCGGTCGCAGCATTGATTGCAGGTTTAGGCTGGCGCGTGACCTTTCTGATCATCGGAATTACGATATGGGTCGTTGTGATACCCCTTTCGTTTGTGGTTAAAAACAGTCCCGCTGAAATGGGCATGGCTCCGGATGGAGATCCCTTGGATACTAATGGCAGGGCAGACACTGGTGCTAATAAATCAAATGAAGAATTATACGACTCTTCCGGGCAAACAGACTATACGTTAAAGCAGGCTCTGCGATCTTCATCTTTCTGGGTTCTAGCCCTGTGCTTTTTTTGTATGAGCATCACACATTCCACTGTGTTTGTGCACGCGATACCCTTCCTTACGGATGTGGGTATCTCAATGACCACGGCTGCGTTTAGCATCGGGCTTTTGACTGTCGTCAGCATCGCGGGAAGACTTTCATTTGGATATTTAGGGGATTACATAGATAAGCGATATCTGCTGATGGTTGCCTATTTCTTAATGGCAGCGGGCGTGGTTATTTTGACGAATGCGCGGGAAATGAAAACCGTTTATCTTTTTATCGCTTTTTTTGGCGTTGGTTTCGGAGCAAATGTTCCGTTGATGCCTGCTATCCGTGCGCAATATTTCGGGAGAAAGGATCTTGGAAAAATTCAGGGCTCTATGTCACCCATTACTATGCTGGCCGGAGCAATCTGACCCGTATTGGCCGGCTATCTTTTTGACACAACAGGATCATACAACAGCGCTTTTATGCTGACCGTAGTGTTATGTATTTTCGCGGGCTTTTTGATACTTTTTGCCCGGCCAAAAAGGCTCCCGATAAAAATATCAGCTTAACTTTCACTTCGTTCTTCAATTTATTTTTTGTTTTTCTCTGTCATAGAGAGGAGCAAGGCGACGCGCTGCGCTCGCAAAGACTGTAAAACCGATACATTAATTAAAGAAACATTATACTATTTATCATCCATCCTCACCTCAACGCTGACAGTACAGTTTGTTCCACCGTCTTTGAAACATTTCTCGCACCGTTCTCAACAAAATCCTGAATGGTTAACACAGGGTGCGCGGTAATGTTGACATTAATTCTATTAAATGCACAAATTCTCATGGTATTGTCGTAAAGGGGTTCGTTTTCCCACGCGATTTGATCATTATTTTCATAATCGAGCGATATGGGCAGCATTGAAATATTTGGATTTAATTCAACAACTTTAAACACACCGGCGAAAAACGGAAGGCGGGTTTTATTTGATGCAGTGGTTCCCTGAGGAAAAACGCCTATGACCATACCCGGCTCAATATGTCTTGCAAGATTTCGAATCATTGACAACCGCTCTCCCATTTTATCTCTTCTTAAAAAAATTACACCTGAAAGCCGGGCAAATGTACCGATCATGGGCCAATACAAAACACTCATCTTACTTACAAATAAAGAGCCGAATGTGGCTGCCAGAATGGGAATATCAAGCGAACAGCAATGATTGGAAATGATCAGCACCCCTTTATGATTATTTTTTAATATATCAGGCATATGATCCAGGTTGACCTTGATTCTGAAAATCAGAAGCACCATTTTTGCAATCGGCTGCATGAGTTTCGGCCCGATTTTTTTTCGAAAGGGAAAGAGAACAAGCACGATAATGTTGCATACCGCGGTAGCGCTCAGCATTACGGCAAACGCAGTGACCATCTTCAGCCAGAATTTAAAAATATTCATTTAGACACTCCCTGAAAGCATAGTTTAATGTCATGTAGCACAGGTTTTGTGTTAAAAACAATACGTCAGCTGTTAAGATTAGATTATCAATTAAATATTTTGAATCCTCTCCAAAAGAGTCGATCATCCTAAAAGGATTCTAGGGGCCAAAGATTCAAGGGTTCGAGTGAAATGCTTAAAACCTATAAAGAATTAAAAGTTTGGCAATAGTTTTGTCAGTTATGTTTAGAGGTTTATAAGGTTTCTATATATAGCTTATGGTTCAACATGTGAATTAGAGACGCAGCTATTGTTATTTAGTGATCTGAGCTATTTAAGGAATGAAAATATATCAGAATTTCAAAATATTATCGGGGAGAAGGATGCTTAAGCCTTTAATAAAATTACTTGAAAACAAACACTTGGATCCTTGAATCCTAGAATCCCTGGGCCCTTTCTCCCAATTAATTGGGAGAAGAACCAATTTTTACGGATTTACTAATACTTCCAAGCTTTTAATATTTAACGGGTTTCACATAAAAAGAAAAATTATTGAAAATGCTTCTAAAATAGGATAGGGATTTATAGGACATTGTGTTTTTCAAAGCTCTATCAAGAATAATTTGAACTATTGGACTATACGATGAGTGATTTTGAGATCGAATGTAGCGAATGCGGTTGGCAAGGTAAAAAGCTTGATCTTTTAAACCATAATGATGATGCCAAGGAGGGCATTTACTGCCCTGATTGCGGCAGCAAAGACATAAAAGATCTTAAAAAGTAGTGCATTACAGTATTACCATTCATACGAAAATAGCACATATAGATTCTCCGATTACTAAAAAAAACATATTGGCCCACCTTTTTTCCCTTAATCATGTAATATTCTTCGTTATCTCACTAATGAAGATCTTTTCAACTTTCAAACAAGTGTATTTCACAAAAAATAAGGAGTTTATACTATGGATAAATTAAAAGGAAACGTTGCGATTATAACCGGATCCGCCACCGGTGTTGGCGCCGCAACAGCGCTGCTTCTCGCTGAAAAAGGATGCCATGTTGTCATCAATTATTCTAAAAGCGAAAAAGAAGCAAAAGAAACCGCTGCCGCGTGTGAGGAAAAAGGTTCAGAAGTCCTGCTGTGCCAGGCGGATGTATCCAAAGATGACGACTGCCGGAGGATGACCGAGGCAGCCATGGAAAAATGGAGCAGGATCGACGCCCTGGTAAACAACGCGGGCACAACCAAATTTTGTAATCATCACAACCTGGACGGGCTGACCCATGAGGATTTTACTCGAATTTACGGTGTGAATGTTATTGGTCCATACCAAATGACACGCGCGATTGCGCCGCACATGAAAAAAACAGGTAACGGGGCTATCGTTAATGTCGCGTCAACCGCGGCGCTGACCGGTATCGGAAGCAGTATTGCCTACGCCGCTTCCAAGGGGGCGCTGGTTACCATGACGCTTTCTCTAGCCAGAGTTCTGGGCCCTGAAATCCGCGTAAACGCCGTGTGCCCTGGATTTATTCAAAGCCGTTGGCTTATGGAAGGCCACGGAAAAGAAAACTATGAAATGATTAAGAAGTACGTTGAAGACGGTTCACCCCTTGGAGCAACCGCTACACCTGAAATTGTCGCGGAAGCAATTTTATATTTTATCAGCGGAGCTTCGATAACCACAGGTGAGACCCTGATTATTGACGGCGGGTTTCATTTAAACCAGGTGCCCCTTGCACGGCGATAAACGGTGGCCAATCAATTGCACGGAGGAATGATGAAAAAAAAGACAACGGTTTTACTTGAAGGACTTATCTTTCCGGAAGGCCCGAGATGGCATGACAATAAACTCTGGTTTTCAGACATGGGCGCTCAACAGGTAATGACTGTTGATCTTGAAGGTATTGTTGAAAAAATTGTGCATGTCCCCAATCAGCCCTCAGGTCTTGGGTGGCTGCCCGATGGCCGCTTACTCATTGTGTCCATGGTCGATCGAAAACTACTTCGCCTCGATCCGGATGGGTTAACGGAAGTGGCCGATTTATATAATCTGGCTTCATGCCACTGCAATGATATGGTTGTAGATAACCAAGGCAGAGCCTATATTGGAAATTTCGGGTTTGAACTTGCTCTTAGTGCACCGTTTAAAAAAGCGGAGATCATTCTGGTCACTCCGGATGGTGACGCGCGTATTGTAGCCACGGAAATGGCCTTTCCCAACGGATCAGTGATCACGCCTGACGGCAAAACACTCATAGTGGGTGAAACATACGGCTCCAGACTGACCGCGTTTGATATTGAACCGGATGGTTCGCTTTCGAATCGCAGGGTATGGGCTGCGCTTGAAAATGCCGTACCGGATGGGATTTGCCTTGATGCCGAAAGCGCGATCTGGGTGGCTTCGCCCACCAGCGCTGAAGCATTGCGGGTTAAACAAGGCGGTGAGGTCACGGATAGGATAAAAGTAGCCACCCAGGCATTTGCCTGTATGCTGGGAGGTCCAGACCGGCAAACCTTGTTTGTACTAACCGCAAACAACGTTCCCAGTGAAATGCCGGAGGAGCCCAGCGGCAGGATCGAGACGGTTCGCGTGGACATTCCCGGCGTAGGGCTGCCGTAATTGACTCTTAGCAATAAACCCTAATATAATGTTTTTCATTTTGCATATTGGCTTCACGGTCATTGCGAGTATAGCGAAGCAATCTCCGACCTGTTGATTGCAGAGTCATTTCCGAACCGAATATTTCTTAACAGAGCCATTCAAAGCGAAATTGCTTCGTGATCCTGGTTCAGCAGGATTCCTCGCAAAGACGAATAAAATAAAGCACGAGACTTCTTAAAATGAGTGATCGGCGGATCTATATTGACGTTGATGATGTGATTTCAGATACAACGATCACATACCCTACACTGCTCAAAAAGCATTTTGGCAAAACCATCCCTTTTGAAGCAATCACTTCTTTTGATCTTGGCAAATCGTTTAATCTGCACAAAGAAGAACTCGACCGATTTATGCAAATCGCCCATTCTCCTGAAGTTATTACCAAATATCAGCCCAGAGCCGGTGCGATTGAATCGATGAATTCGTTTATTTCCATGGGATATGAAGTTGCCATTGTCACCGGACGTCCGCCTTCCTCAAAACAGTTAACTGAAGAATGGCTAGCAAAACACAATATCTCTTTTCATCATCTATTCTTTGTTGACAAATATTCACGTATATTACCCGGCGCTTACCCTTCTAATGCGATATCTTTAGACGCGCTTGCTAAAATGAACTTTTGTTTTGCTGTGGAAGATTCCAGTGATATGGCCAGGTTTTTATCAGAAGATATGCAAATCCCGGTCGCTCTTCTGGATCGGCCCTGGAACAGAAATTCTCAATATCAGGACCACGCGGCATCAAGCCTGGTAAACAGATGTCATACCTGGGACGAGGTCATGGAAATCTTTCTTTCAAGAAAACAGAACAATCATAATAAAACTAAAAATTAACATTACCGGCAATCAATTGGCATGATATCTGAAATCATACCTGAAGCCTACGACATCCATGGCCGAAAAACCATAAAGCCCGGCAAAAAACGATCCCGGGTTTTTCATCCTACCTTTCCCATCGGCCGCTACCTTTCCCGCCCATTAACTAAAGATCTAAAAAACATAGATGAGTTGAGAAGTTTTCTTAAAACATGTACATATATTTCAGACAAGGAGCAATTCAACAAAGATGAATATTGGCTTCCGCCTGAAGAATTTGAGAAACTTCAAAAAGGAGACTGTGAAGATTTTGCGTTGTACGCGTGGCGGCAATTGATCAAAATGGGATATAAAGCCAGGTTTGTAGCCGGATATTCCGGCAGATACGGCACAGGCCACGCATGGGTAACACTGGAACGAAACAACCGATATTATATTTGCGAGCCTGTTGCCTGCCATTTCAGCAGGCTGCCCAAACTCAGTATGGTACGATATAGACCCGAAATATCAATTGAATGGGATGGAATTAAAATTTATTATTTTACCCATGAGGCAAGGGAGTATAATCCATCATTTTTAAAAGCTTTTTCTTTGTTCATGGAATGGATCGTTTTCTGGATAAAGGTCTTGATTAAAATTTTAGCAAAATTCACTTTACTATCCTTTAAGTCCTTAATAAATATAGTTAACAAGGCATTTCGATTTTAAAGGATTATCGATATATGTCAAAACCGAATAAGTTGATCGACCAACAGATAAAATATTATCAAGCCCGTGCCAATGAATATGACGAGTGGTTTCTCAGGCAGGGAAGGTATGACCGCGGCCCTGATATAAACCATCGGTGGTTTAAGGAGGCTGATGAAGTAAGAGGTGCACTTAGATCTGCTAAACCGAAAGGGTCTATCCTTGAACTTGCATGCGGGACTGGTTTATGGACTCAACTTTTAATGCCATTTGCCGCGCAAATAACGGCCGTTGATTCTTCTAAAGAAACGATCGCTTTAAATAAAGAACGTTTAAAAAACAATCGGGTTCAGTATCATATTGCAAATATTTTTAATTTTGAACCAGAAAAAAAATATGATTTTATTTTTTTTGGTTTCTGGCTATCACATGTTCCCCCCGAAAAATTCGAATCATTCTGGGATTCGATCCGTTCATATCTAAATCCTTTAGGCCGCGTATTTTTTATTGACTCGCTTCATGCGCCAGCCTCCGCTGCTAAAGATCACCAATATCCAAAAAAATCACAAACTATTGCTAAAAGGCGTCTGAATAACGGCAGAGAATATGAAATCATAAAGGTCTTTTATGAACCAGAAGAATTGGAGAATAAGCTTTTGGACTTAGGTTGGGATATAAGTGTAATGAAAACGAAAAATTATTTTTTGTTCGGAACAGGGAAGTTCAGGTAACA
>JAFDFT010000166.1 GCA_019309685.1 Deltaproteobacteria bacterium | reverse complement strand
TATCTGGCGGGAAAGACCATTCACAATCCAAAAGGGCTTTGGTGGGTACTGATGGGAGTGGTTTTGGGCTGTATGGGGCTTGCCAGAGAAAACGCGCTCATTCTCATTATTGTGATTCTATTCTGGATTTATGTTTATTTCAGAACTATGCCGTTTAAGAAAACGGTTGCATGGGGTGCTTTGCTTGTTTGCGGGCTGGCTATTATATTGATTCCTGTTGGTTTGCGAAATAAAATCGTTGGCGGAGATTTTGTGTTGACCACGTCTCAGTTTGGATCGAATTTGTATATCGGCAACAATAATATGTCGGATGGCAGATACAGGCCCTTGCGACCGGATCGAGGGGATTGGAGATTCGAACGGCAGGATGCAACAGAACTGGCTGAAGAAGCAATAGGCAGAAAGCTTAGCCCTTCAGAGGTTTCGCAATATTGGGTTGGACAGACAGTTTCTTATATCAGAGCAGAGCCGATGCAGTGGATCGGCTTGCTGGTAAAAAAATGGCACCTTGTCTGGAACGCGCTTGAAGTCGGTGACGCGGAAAGTCAATATGCCCATTACAAATGGTCTTTTGCGTTAAAATGGCTAGGATTTTTCTTTCATTTTGGGGTTATCTGTCCGCTGGCCGTATTCGGGATTTGTCGGACATGGCAGTACAGAAGAAAATTATGGGGGCTGTATCTGATTCTCATCAGTTTTGCGGCCAGTGTGGCGATGTTTTATGTTTTCGCGAGATACAGGTTTCCCATGATAGGGGTTGTTGGTTTATTTGCTGCGGCCGGGATTGCGGGGAGCCGTGAGTTTTTCAGGGAAAAAAATGCAAAGCATATTCTTATTTGTCTGCTTCTGGTTTTTATTTCAGCAATTCTTGTTAACTGGAAAATATTTAATAAAGAAGAATTTACTGCATCAACATATTACAATATTGCCCATGATTTAAGTGTGCAGGGAGATAACGCGCAAGCCGCTGAATATTATAATGAAGCTTTTAAATTAAGCACGGGCAACGCGAAAATCGTTAATAATCTTGGCTTGGCCCTTTTTAAACAGGGAAAAGTCGATGAAGCCATCATTCAGTTTAATAAAGCGCTTCGCATAGAGCCGAATTCCGCAAAAACCCACAACAACCTGGCGATTGTTCTGGCAACAATGGGAGAGACGGATGAGGCAATAGAGCATTTTTTAGAAGTCATTCGAATTGACCCTGAATATAGCCCCAGTGTCTATTATAATCTTGCCGGCATGTACTCAAGGCAGAACAAGGTTGATGAATCAGTCAAGTGGCTCAAAATGGCCATTGAAAAGGGTTATACGAACTGGGACCTTATAGAGACGGACAAGGACCTGGATAATATCAGGGGGTCTTCACATTATAAAAGAATTATAAAAAATAGATAGTTCTAAGTTGCTTTGATTAAAACAGCTTTTCAGAGAGCGATCAATTTATACTGGTATAGTATTTTTCAGGTAATATATCAGTCTTTATAGTCATTGCTAGCGAAGCAAAGCAATTTCTAAAACCAGAGGGATTATGGAATTAGATCCGAATGGAATATTCTCCCTAGGATAAACCATTCAAAACGAGATTGCTTCGTCTCTTTGTTCCTCGCAATGACAAAAAATACGCATTAATTAAAGAACGAAGCGCAAGAGAATGAGAAAGGTTTTGTTAAGATGACTGATTTAGAATCACAAGTACCCACAGATTTTATAAGAAATATTATTGCTCAGAATACTCAAACAAAAAAGCATGACGGAAAGGTTGTTACCCGGTTTCCGCCGGAACCTAATGGGTATCTTCATATCGGTCATGCCAAGTCTATTTGTTTGAACTTTGGGATTGCCTTGGAGAATGAAGGGGGGATTTGTTATTTGAGGTTTGATGATACCAATCCGGCGAAAGAAACTGCAGAATACATGGAATCGATTATCGCAGATGTCAAATGGCTGGGATTTGACTGGGGAGATCGGCTTCGCCACGCGTCTGACTATTTTGATCAGCTCTATGAGTACGCGGTTGAGCTAATCAAGATGGAAAAAGCGTATGTTTGCAGCTTGAGTGCTGATGAAATAAGGGAGTATAGAGGCACATTGCAGGAACCGGGAAAAGAAAGCCCCTATCGTAACCGTTCGGTTCAAGAAAACCTGGACTTGTTTGAGAAAATGAAGGCCGGTGCGTTCGAAGAAGGCGAACATGTACTGCGGGCAAAGATCGATATGGCATCCGGAAATATCAACATGAGGGATCCGGTAATTTACCGCATACGAAAAGTACCGCACCACAGGACAGGGGATCGATGGTGCATTTATCCAATGTATGATTTTACCCATTGTTTATCGGATTCCATTGAAGGTATCACCCATTCTTTATGTACCATGGAATATGAGGATCATCGTCCATTATATGACTGGGTGTTGGATGAACTGGATGTGGGGTGTCATCCACAGCAGATTGAGTTTGCCAGATTAAATCTCAGCTATACTGTAATGAGCAAGCGAAAGCTGCTAAGGCTTGTGCAAGAAGGGCACGTCAGCGGATGGGACGATCCGCGTATGCCGACGCTTGCAGGTATGCGAAGAAGGGGATATACACCGGCATCTATCAGAACATTTTGTGATCGAATTGGTGTGGGAAAAAAAGAAAGCACGGTTGATCTGGCATTGCTTGAATATACGGTTAGAGAAGATTTGAACGAAACATGTCCCCGAGTGATGGGTGTACTCCGGCCGCTTCGTGTTGTTATTGAAAATTATCCGGAGGATACAATTGAAGAGCTTGATTGTCCGTACCATCCGGAGAATAAGGAAATGGGTTCACGAAAGGTCCCGTTTTCAAAAACACTTTACATCGAAGAAGATGATTTTATGGAAGATCCGCCTAAAAAATTCTTCCGATTAGCTCCCGGTCGTGAAGTACGGTTGAGGTATGCTTACTATATAAAATGCGTGGAGGTGGTGAAAGATGAAAAAACAGGCGAGATTATAGAAGTGCGCTGCACTTATGATCCGGAGACAAAAGGCGGATGGGCACCGGATGGCCGAAAAGTTAAAGCAACACTTCATTGGGTATCAGAAAAGCATGCGATGAAGGCGGAAGTTCGTTTATACGACCGTCTGTTCGAAAAGGCGAACCCGGATATCGAGAAAGCTGAATCTGATCTCGCAAAATTATTAAATCCGAATTCTCTTGAAATACTCAAAGCGTGTTATCTTGAGCCAAGCTTGAAAGATTCGAAGCCAGAGAGTAGATACCAGTTTGAACGGTTGGGCTATTTTTGTGCGGATGCCTGCGATTCATCTGAAGAAAAACTGGTTTTTAACCGGACGGTGACCCTCCGTGATACATGGGCGAAAATTTCGAACAAAAAAAACACCTGAGAGGTTTAAGTTTAGAAATCCACTGCTGAAAGTTAATATGTGATACTGGATGCCTGATGCTGGATATTGGCGGAAACAGTTCATATCCGGTATCCAGCATCGCATTTCCCCAGGCGATGTGGCGATTGCTATCATCCCACGTCTCTTGCCTCTAAGTGAAAGTGACAAGTAACGAGTAAATAGTGACTAGTTAAAACAAAAAGATACCATTGTTTTGGCTCGTTACAATTTGCTATTCACTATTTACTTGTCAGGCCGAAGCTTTTAGCGAAGGCGGCGCAGCACTATTTACTATTACGTTTTTTGTCCTTTTTGGTTTTATGTTCCCTCTTCCCAGGAACTGAGATATTTTATCTGTTCCGGCGTAAGTTCATCGATGTGAAGGCCCATAGCCGTAAGCTGAAGACCGGCAATTTCATCATCTATTTCTTCAGGAAGCTGGATGACTTCGTTTTGCATTTTCCCTTTATTTTTTGCGCCGTATTCGCATGCCAGGGCCTGGCCGCAAAAGGAAGTCGACATAACTTCACTGGGATGTCCCTCAGCTGCAGACAGGTTGACCAGCCGGCCTTCACCAAGAATAAAAAGCTTTTTTCCGTCAAGCACGTATTCATCCATAAAGGGTCTTACCCTTCGTTTTGAGCTCGCGGTTTCTTCCAATGATTTTATATTGATTTCTATGTCAAAATGCCCTGAATTGGCCATGATGGCGCCATTTTTCATTTTCTTCATGTGTTCCAGCCGTATGACATGTTTGTTTCCTGTGACTGTGCAGAAAATATCTCCAATTTCTGCAGCTTCTTCAAAAGGCATTACTCTATGCCCATCATAGGCTGCCTGGAGTGCGCAGAAATTATCAACCTCGGATACCACCACATTTGCACCAAAAGCGCTGGCCCTTTGAGAGACTCCTTTACCGCAGCTGCCATACCCGCACACAACAAATGTTTTACCGGCAATGAGAATGTTTGTTGCCCTGAGGATGCCGTCGATTGATGACTGCCCGGTTCCATAAAAGTTATCCAGGAGATGTTTTGTCTTGTTGTCATTAACAGCTATCATGGGATATTTAAGCGCGTTGTCTTTTTCCATTGCTTTGAGGCGAATAATTCCGGTTGTGGTTTCTTCGCATCCGCAAATAATATCCTGAATAAGATCCGGATGATTTACATGAATTTCAGATACCAGATCGCAGCCGTCATCGATGGTGATATGCGGCTTTGTATCTATCACGTAATTGAGATATCTGTAATAATCTTCAGTTGTTTCTCCCTTATATGCCCACAATTTTACACCTTCTTCCGCCAGTGCCGCTGACACGTCATCCTGTGTGGATAGAGGGTTGCAGCCGGTAATGGATACATCCGCCCCGCCCGCAATAAGGGTTCTGACCAAAATACCGGTTTCTTTGGTGACATGAAGGGCAAGACCGATTTTTAAGCCTTTTAATGGTTTTTCCTTCTCAAAACGCTTTTTAATTTCCATTAATGCGCTCATGTGCATTTCGGCAAGCTCCAGGTTTTTTCTTCCCTGGTCAGCTAAAGTGATATCCTTAACCTCGTAAAATTTTCCCTTGTCCATGATTTTCTCCTTATTCGATTTTTTGTGAAACAATCATATGTAATTTTAATTTTTTTTGTAATTTTATTTGCGCAGATTCAATGGTTTTAAATCCGGCAGTGGTCAGCCATCTTTGCATTTCCCTTTTTTTAAATCCCAACCAGCGATCCCCATATATTTTTCGCAGTGCCTCATTTGAATGCGTGTCGAAATCGACCAAAATAAATATGCCGGAAGACTTTAAAACACGGTGGACTTCTTCAATCCCGATGGCTGGCGCCGGAACATGATGAAGGACCATATTTACAACCGCAAGATCAAGTTCGCCATCTCTTAAAGGAAGATGTTCCATTTCGCCCAGACGAAGTTCAATACCTTCTTGGATTCCTTTTAGACGTTTTCTTGCGACATCCAGCATCTTTGGAGAACTGTCAACGCCAATGACGACATCCGCTTTCTCCTTCAGGGGTGATAAAAGCTCGCCTGTGCCGCATCCAAGATCAGCCGTGACCTTACAAGAGGGTACTTTATTGAGGATAAGGTCTGTAAGATCGATTCCACCTAAAATGTCTTTTTTCAGCCGATCCCAATCTCCGGCGATTTGGTTAAAAAATCGTTTTGTTTTGCTTTGGCGGTCTTTTAATACTTGTTTTGTTCTAATTAAATCTTCTGATAGTTCATTATCGGATTTGCTTGATTGTTTAATCGAGACAGCAAACTGTTTCGTGATGTCATCATTTTTTGCGGTATAAAAAGACCATAGGCCATCCTGCCGTAATGCAAGAAGACCGCTTTCTGTCAGTATTTTCAAATGGCGTGATATCCTGGACTGACCCATTGCCATGACTTCTACGATTTCATTGACGTTTAGCTCATGGTCTGTAAGAATATTAAAAATCCTGAGACGTGTCTTGTACGATGATGCTTTAAAATAATGAATC
>JAFDFT010000165.1 GCA_019309685.1 Deltaproteobacteria bacterium | reverse complement strand
CTGTTAGGGCAGAATAAAGCCCAACTGGCGCTGCAGATGCTGGATGTGCTGATCAGTGCTGAACCCAATAATATGGAGGCTCGCCAGATGCGTATCCAAATCCTGGAGATTTTAGGCCAGGAGGATCATTGCCTGATGTCAAAGAATACCTGGGTCTATTTTATCGACCAGGATAAGGCCTTCCTGGCTTCCGATCAAAGCTAGCGGGAGACAGGAACCACTCGTCATGACCATATTTCTAACCATTGTATATAGTTTATTAGCTGCCACCGGAATTGCCTATCTGGAATTCCGATACAAGATGCGGCCGGCTCGATTAGCTAACTACGATATCATCAGTAATGGTATTTGGACCACAAACCGAAGAGGTGAGGGAAGTGCGGAGGCTTTGAGAATTCACCGAGCCAGAATCGCCCGCTATACCGGGTTTGGTATGAACCGTACTGAAGCGATTTACTGGGGAACAAGTGTCGACAGCAGTGGCGAGCAATTGGACTGCAGCAACATCTATCGCATCGACGGGGTCGATCCGGATACACGCTGGTGGTGTATGACGGTTTATCAGGACCAGTTTTTCATTCCAAATCGGTTCGATCGATACTCCTACTCAAAGACCGATGTCCAGCGAAATTCAGACGATTCCTGGACCATCAGAATCTCTGCCAAAAAACAGTCCGGCTCCTGGATCCCGCTCGGAAATGCCACGGGGCCATTTCATTTGACATTTCGATGCTATAACCCTGGAGATTCAATGATTGAACAATCGGAGGCAGCGCAGCTTCCGGCGATTATCAAGGAGGAAACGCCATGAATATGGTCTTTTTGATAGCTGCCGGATTGGTGCTGACCCTGGTGCTGGAACGGGTATTGTACATTTCGGGAATCACCGCTTACACCTATTATTTGACCGATCGGAGATTGAAAGGATTTCCCAACTATAAACGTAAATGGCAAAACCAGCTGTTTCACGGCAAAATCACGACAGACAAAGCAAGGCTTGTCCCCGCACCCACTCCCCATGCCATGGTTTCTTCATGCATTTATAACGTAAATAAAACCCCGATTTTTTTAAAGGCCATTGTGCCTGACGGTGTTTACTGGTCAATTGCCTTTCATGGCCGAAATCAGGCCTGTTACTTCACCCTGAACGATATCGAAGCCCGGAACCAGTATGGGCAGGAAGTTGAAGTCGTTTTGACCAAATCCAAAAAGTTCTATCAGGCGGTCGGCAACGAAATTGTCGTGGCAGCACCTCGGTTGAGCCGTATCGGCTTAATCCTTATCCGAACTATTGTGATGGATCCGTCCAATCCGGATAATATCAATCAGGTCAGAGAGATTCAGAAAAAAGCCTTCATTGAAACAGTAGCCTGATGGCCGCTCCAATTCATTTTGCAGTATTCTTAAATGGTCAAAATTTTTATCTTTGTGAAAATGGGTGACCCCAACTAGTTATTCCTCCAGTTCTTTGTCCAATGCATCCGCGTGGCTCAGATACAAATTGGTGGATACTATGGAAGGCACATCTTTCGATCTCAGATGCAGCAATTCTGATTTCAGCTTTTTGGCTTCCTTGACATCGTCATCGTCATCCGGAGCCAGTGCCAGAATATCGATGACGTGCAATGCCAGTTGAACGTCTCCCGCTTCCATTAAACCCTTTGCCTTATCCAGGATGGATTTTCGATCACTGATGGTCGCAAGCACCGCGCTGGCGGCTTCCTTAGGATGGGCCGGATGAAGATTGGTGGGGTTTCTGTCCCACCAGCCGTTTTCTGAACGATAGATATCACGAACGATCATGTCCGGACAGCCGTAAAGGGGCGCTGACCAGGGTTGATCAAAATATTCAGCGGGGTACTCGATATCGTGAAGGATCTCAACATCCGTCATATGTTGGTTCATTCTCTTGGTGACTTCCCGGCGCAGGTAGCGCAATCCCTCGGCCATATTGTTGAGCATGATCTGGATTTCGTCTTTGCCTTTTACGACTTTTCCGAATCCAGGAATGAGCACTTCCGGCTGCAGGGCGGCATATTTTTCCAGGGTGTTCACCCACCGTTTATCATCTCTTTGGGTACGTAAAGGGGTCCCGATATTAATGCAGGAGCTGATCACTGCAGGTCCACCATAAAGAACTTTCTCTTCAGGCAGCCAGACGGCAATGGAATCATCCGTTTCTGAAGGAGCCCAGATCACTTCTACAATGCGGTTTCCGAGATTTAAACGCAGCTTGTCCTGGAAGGTTATTGTGGGATAGGTGAGAATGGGTTTTCTTTGATCGTCCGGGGGCAATCTAAACTGCATTGCGGCTAAATACCACTGCAGCTGCCAGGTATCATCATATCGCCGGTATCGAATGGGCAGGTTTTCATGCGCTACAATTTGAGGCGGCGGTTCTCCCTTTTCCTTGGCCATTTCCAGGAAATACCAGGCGGCATTGTTATAGCCGCCGTGTCCGTGGCTGTAAACAATGGTATGAACCGGCGCTTCCTTGATCTCCTGCATGGCCTGCATAAAGCTGGCAGCCATAGCCTTGCTGGCACCGGCATCAATCAGGACATAGCCATGGTCCGTTTCAATGGCAGTGGTGTTTCCCATCCCTCCCAGGATATGAACACCCGGGTGAAATGTTCTGGCTTTCACTTCGCTGTGCAGGACAGCAGCAACTCCCTTGCGTTCTTTATTTATTGAACTATCAGATTTTTCAGCCATATCGTCTTCCTTTTTTTGGTTTTGTTAAATGCCTTCTCATCCACAAAGATTAAACCAATCTCCTTGAATTAAATAGGCGTAACGGGAATCACCTTTTTGACAACCTTTCGGTCCTGTTCCATTTCCGGGTAGTCCTCATTTTCATCCGGCCAGATTTTATAGGCATAGTTAAAGAGCTGGGTCATGATATTTGGAGCAAATAGGTCGGTTATTCCCATAATCATGCCCATGCCGGTTACCTGCTTGCGGGGTTTGTTCAGGACTGCGTCCACGAACATCTGGGCGGCTTCTTTCGGCGTTGTAGCGGGCATGTCGTCATAGTCTTTGGTGGGCGCGAGCATTTCGGTTTTTACCAGGGGAAATTTGATGGATGTAAAATAGATATTTCGATCCGTAAACTCTGCTGCCATGGCGTCGAACATCGCGTCCATGGCGCTCTTGCTTGCGTTATAAGCGCCAAACCTGGGAGTGGGTGAAAAGGTTCCCATGGTGGACGAATACAGGATATGTCCGTGCTTTCTCTCAATCATAGATGGGAGAAAACCCATAAGAATCCGAAGTGCGCCAAAGTAATTGGTCTGCATAGAGCGTTGAAAGTCATGAAACCGGTCCAGGGATTTGCTGATGGATCTTCTGATAGAAAGTCCGGCATTGTTAAATAGAATGTCCACATGCCCATATTTTTTCAACACGTGTTCAACCAGAGCATCGCATTCATTAAGGTCGGATATGTCACAGGCACACACTTCAATACTGCCGCCGTTTTTCTTGGCAATCGGTAAAAGCTCGGAAAAGGCAGTGTCCAGCTTCTCCTGATTGCGGGCAGCCAGAATCAACTTCGCGCCATATTCCGCGCATCGTTTTGCGCTGGCAAAACCAATACCTACTGAGCCTCCGGTGATCAATACTACCTTTCCTCGAAACGACTGCTCGCATCTTTGCTCCTTGTTCCGATCAGGATCAAGATGCCGGTTGTAGTAATCCCAGAGCACGGCAACATAGGTGTCGAATGTCGGCAGAACAACACCCTTGTTTTTCAAAAGCCGGTTGGTTTCTCCGGAACTAAACCGTACGCCGGTCAGCATCGCGTCAAAGGTCTGTGCCGGGATCTCCAGGCTGTTCAGCAGTCCATTCTTCAACAGCTCAATGCTTTTCATATCAGATGCCTTGCTCACCATGTTCAGATAAGATTTTGCCCAGTCTGTTGAAAACGTAATCTGCATTTGGGGTCCGCCAGAAGCTTTCAGGATAAGTCCCGCGGCTTCCGTAAGGGTGAGGGCGTTCGGATCTGTTAGGTGGAAGCAGAATATGTCGTCGGTGAATTCAGTTTGTTCCATCATGCTCAAGGAGTAAATCGCCTCCGCCACATAATCCACCGGGACCATATCCATCAGAATATTGATTTTCGGCGCGACAAGCGGTATCCACGGCGGCAGTATCTTTTTCAAGGCGGAAATGGCCAGAAAACCATAATAAGGTCCGTCAATGCGCTCCATCTCACCGGTCTTTGAATGGCCGACAATGGCGGAAGGACGGTAAATTCGAATTTCATAATCGACCTGAGCCGATCGTTTTTCCCTTACGAGTTTTTCAGATTCATACTTGCTGCGATTGTAAACATGATTGTGCTTCTGGCCTTCGGCAAACATGCGCTCGCTGAACTCGCCCTGAAAATTTCCTGCCATTGCGATGGAGCTGACAAAATGCAGAAACCCGGAGAATTGATCCTCATCTAGTTTTTTCAGAAGATATTCGGTACCCGTTACATTGGTATTCAAAACAAGAGATTCATCGGCTCTGAGGTCATAAATTGCTGCCAGATGATAAATATGGTTAAATTCTGAAAATGAGCATTCAGCATTTAACCCAAAATTGATCTGCCCCACATCTCCATTCCAGACAGTGATGGTTGCGTCGTGCCCATGCCGCTGAATCATATCCGCTTGTTCTCGAAAGCGGCCAATTATCTGTTTTTTGGCGGGTTGCTCGGGGTTTCGAACCAGCAAGGTAATGTCATGACCATTTTGTATCAGTCTTTCAATTAAGTATTTCCCCAAAAAGCCGGTGGCTCCAGTTACCATACATCGACTCATTTTTACTCCTCTTTATATGGATAAATGAAAAATAAAGCTCAGGTTCCAGTTGTTTTCTAAAGGTGAGTCAAGAGCTGTCTTGCCCCTGTTTCTATTCTTTATTTATAGCAATTGGAAGATTAATGTGACAAAAACAAAAGCTAATAAAAATCATATATAACGTTCAATACGCTTTTTAGTTTTTGGCATGTCATTCGGTTTTACTTCCATAGTAATAGTCGAATCATACCCCTTGTCTTTGAGCATCGTAAATATCTTTGGATAGTCAACCTTTCCTTCACCTAATGGCAAATGAAGATCATCCTTTACACTCGTACCTCCAAAATTATCATGAACATGAACATGGTTAATTTTATTAATAAGGTATTTAATAAAATCAAATGAAGTGTTTTCGTTTGATAAAAGTTGTCCATGTCCAATATCCAATGTAATTCTTAAGTCCGGTATCATATCAATTGCTGTTTTAAAACTGTCGTATTGCTCTGAAAGATTTTCAATGCAAATGATTACATCTTGAGAAGTTGCATATTGAACAAGCTCCTCTAGAATTTCAAGTTTATCATTAATCAATGATGGTTTTGCCCATCTCTTATCCATCCAATAATGTATCGTTCCCTTTTTAATATTAAGTTCTGCACTAAAATCGATGAGTTTCTTCATTTTTGGAAGATATTTTTTTCTTAAAATGTCCGGGTCTGAAGGGCTACCCTCATTTGGGTAATGCGCAAGATAATAGATGCCATTGTTTTGCTTTATCTCAATAAAATCCTTCATCTCTTCCATCACTTTATCCGGATCATATAGACAGATCTCAGCAAATGGATATCCAAGAGCCACGATCTCTTTAACATGTTCAATTGTGTGGGCTCTTCCACCAATAATTGCCATAGATTTTCCCGAAATTATTTATAAAGTAAAAATATATAGAAAGGGCGCTTTGTAATTTGAAATATACTTGTCAAAGTCATATCGTTTCGATATCTACATAACTCATGGTGCGTATATGGTCAATCTATTCCCCAATATCATTTTACAAGGTTTGCCCCATGCACTATTACAAAAAGAGTGGTAC
>JAFDFT010000164.1 GCA_019309685.1 Deltaproteobacteria bacterium | reverse complement strand
ATCCATACATTCGGCGTCCCGATGTTCTGGTATGTATGTCCCTATCCGGATATGAAAAATATATCGGACAAATCAAACAGAGCAGCACATTGATAATCGATAAGGATCTGGTCAAACCGCAAAAGATAGATAGAGATTATTTTGCTATCCCGGCGACACGTCTGGCGGAAGAATTAGGGCGAAAAATGATGGCCAATATTATCATGGTCGGATTTTTTACGGCCGTTACAAAGATCATTTCTCTTGATGCTGCAAAAGACACAGTAGCCAAGTCAGTGCCAAAAGGCACAGAGAAACAAAATATTGCCGCTTTTACCAAAGGATTTGATTACGGTTTGGCAAAACTAAAGGGACGTGAGAAGAGAGCATTGGGTCAGCCAGGAGCTATTTCATGAAACGTCCAAAAGACAGGCTAAATCGAGTGATTGTTATTGGCGCTACCCCTTCAGGCATCGCTGCGACCAATAAGCTGGGTGAGTTGGGCATCCCTGTTACCCTTATTGATTCCGAACCGGATTTGGATAAAAAGCTGAATCGAAGCGAATGGTGCCTGGAATCAGGTGTTCCGCTAAACTACGCTCACCGCCCGGGCCTGATCCGTATACTGAGAAACCCGCAAATTAACTGTGTCATGCCTGTGGATATTAAATCGATTAAGCACAACCCTCAGGGATTTCGCGTTCGCATGAAACAGGTCCCTTCGTTTATCAATTCCAAGCAGTGCATACAATGCGGCCGTTGCGTTGAGGTGTGCCCCGTTGAAACGCTTGACGCTAAAAAACCGATTGTTATGAACAGCCGTCAGAGCCTGCCAGGCAAACCCTTTATCGATAAACGGCGTGAACCCCTTTGCCAGGAGAATTGCCCGTTGGGCGTAAACGCTCAAGGGTATGTGGCACTGGCAAAGGCGGGCAGATATAAAGAAGCGCTTAGGCTTATTCGAAAGGATAACGTGCTTTCCGCTGTGTGCGGCAGGATCTGTACTCATCCATGTGAAGTGTCATGCCGTAGAGGAGAACTTGACGCGCCTGTTGCCATCAGAGATATCAAACGGTTTATCACCGATAAGGTGGATTCTGATTTTCTGCCGGATACGGATACGCACATACCGCCGCTGAGGGCTGAAAAGATAGCCATTATCGGCTCTGGGCCCGCGGGACTTGCCGCGGCCGCTGACCTTGCCAGATACGGTTATACTGTTACGGTTTTTGAAAAAGAAAAAATGGCGGGCGGGCTTCTCAGGTATGGGATTGGGCCTCACCGTCTCCCACGGGATATATTGGACAAGGAAATATCGCATATAGAAAAACTCGGAGTTCTTTTTAAAACATCCTCTCCAATTGACCTGAAAAAGGATCTTGAAACATTAAACCGCGATTTTGCCGCCGTCATCCTGACTTCAGGATTGTGGTTTGATCACAAGCTGGGTGTACCGGGAGAAGACCTCAAGGGGGTGGAGGGCTGTATTTCCTTTTTGAAAGAATATTACAAGGGAAACAACGCATCTCTTGAGGGTAAAACAGCCGTTATTGGAGACGGCAATGCTGCTTTCGACCTTGCGCGCGTCCTGACCAGAATCGGTGCGGATGTCACACTGCTGTCCTGGTTTTCGAAGGACCTTATACCTGCCGATTCCGAGGAAATTGAATCCGCGAAGAAGGAAGGAATCAAGATCCGTGACAGTATTCAGACAATTGAGTTTATAGGAAATAATGGGAAACTTTCTCACATAAGATGTGTGCCTACCCTTCCCGGTAAACCGGATTCAAATGGTATTCCATGGCCGGTGAAAATTGATGGGGCAAAACTGTTGGAATTTGAATTTAAGAGAGCCTTTGTCGCCATCGGTCAAAAAGGGATGGTTGACGAAGATCAACAAACGTTCACATTTAGTCTTACAAAAAAGGGAACCATCCTCACAGACGGGTCTATGCGGACCAGTATCCCCGGTATTTACGCTGCCGGCGACGCGGTAACCGGCCCTTCAACCGTTGTTGACGCCATGGCATCAGGCAGGCGATCTGCTAAAGCCGTTCACCTCCAACTAAATCATGCCAAAGAGTTTCCCGTTGAAATAAAAATAAAGACAGAGCGGCCGGCAGATATCGATTTCCCAAAGATACCGCAAAACATCCCCTTTTTAGCAAGATCCATTATGCCGGAACTGCAGTCAGCCAGACGGGAGGGGAATTTTATGGAAGTAGCCATGGGCTTGAGCGAATCTCAGGTTGCATCTGAAACGGCACGCTGCCTGCAATGCGGGGTGTGTTCCGAGTGCCTGGAATGTGTTGACGCATGTGGAGAGGTTGGCGCGATCAACCACTCAGAACCTTTTGAAGAAATCATTGAACATACAGGTGTCATTATTATTGCGGATCCTCATATGGTGCCGCCTGTCAAGGGAGAAGATGTTATTCGGGCGTACGGTCCCAGAGCGGCGAAACAGGATGTTTATGCGATGCTTGTACGTGGCTCAGCTGCTGCGGCAAGCGCCATGGTTTTGTTAGGCGGTTCTTCACAGCGTCCGAAAGGGCACGGTATTTCCTTTACAACGCCCGATCAGGGTCTTTCCAGCGATATCCGGGTGGGGGTCTTTGCCTGCAAATGCAATGATTCTTTGGGCTGGCTTCCCCAAATGGATGCCCATATAGATAACCTGAAAACGAAAGAAGATATCGCGCACGCAGAAGTTATTAATGCTGCATGCACACCGGAGGGTTCTCTGGATATCTTAAGAGCCATCCGGGAAAAGGGGGTGACGCGCGTACTTTTAGCGTCGTGTGTCTGCTGTCCATTGAATTTTGTGTGCAGCGCGTGCACGGATCAAAAGAGCCGTCTAAAAGAAGCGCTGTTTACGGCCACGGGAATCAGCCGATCAATGGTTGAAACGTGCAATTTGAGAGGAGAGGTTCTTCGGTTGGTGAAAAAAGACGCCGATCTGGCTCTGGGAAAATTTATCGGGCTCTTCAACCGTTCCATAGAAAGAGCCCGAAGGTTAAAGGCTTTGCCGGCGCTTGCCAGAAATTATAACTTTACCACAGCCGTTGTCGGAGAATCGGAAGCAACCGTGAACAGCGCCACGACCTTGGCGGAAGCGGGCTTTGATGTGTTTTTATTCGGCGGGAACCACACAGCGTTAGCAGATTTGAATCCCTATTCGAACATCCACTTCTTTACCGATGCTTCGGTGAAGAGTATTAGCGGTACCATCGGTGAGTTTCAGGTCTCATTTGAAACAGGTGATTTTTATCAGACATTGCAGGTGGGTGCCGTCATTTTGGGTGAAAAATCACGCAAAAGCGTTCAGTATATTCATCAAAAAAACTTGCCGAGCATTACCGTTAGATCCGGCCGGCAAAGATCCGGTGCCACAGGAATCCCTTATTTCTTTCCCGGCGCGACGTCTATACCAGGTCTTTTTCTGGCCGATCCGCCGAACATCAATGTGTCTAAATTAAAAAAAGGAGCGGCTGCGGCTATACAGGCGGCTGCGATCATGCCAAGAGGACCGAGGCAGAGTAAGGGGTTTACGGTCGTTATTGATGAAACCATATGCCGGGGTTGCGGGCGATGTATCAATATGTGCCCGTATCAGGCGATAACACTCACGCCAAATGACATACAGGGATGGTACGCGTCCGTTGACGAGGCGCTGTGTAAAGGATGCGGAAACTGTATATCCGTATGCCCTTCCAGCGCGGCTGACAGCCCTTATCGGAATCAGGGTTTTCTTGAACGAACCATTGAAGAACTGTTGGCATAGGCAGTTCATTGGAAAAGGATGATACATAGGTAAAAATGGATCAATTAAAAATAATGTTGTTTCTGTGCAACTGGGGCCCTCACTCCGCGTTTATGACACTTCAAGACTGCGGGGCGGATATGCCCGGTGAAATAAAAATGATTCGGATTCCATGTACCGGACGGATCAACAAATCCCTTTTGTTCAAACCGTTTGAAATGGACGCCGATGGTGTCGCGCTTATCGGTTGTAAGCCAGGCGCATGTCGTTATGGAAGCGGAACAGATACAGCGATCGCCAATACCAATGATACCAAAAAGGTTCTCGATATTCTGGGATTGAGTGAAAAGAGGCTTCAGCTTGAAACTTTTTTGCCTGACGATCCGGAAGGATTGCTAAACTTTTTAAATAAATTCGTTAATGATATAAAAATACTCGGTCCAAGCCCGGCCGCGCGAAATGAAAAAACAGAGGCGACTGAAGTAAAAACCATTGAAGAAATTATTTCCTACCATGATGTCTATGCATGTCAGGATTGCGGAAAATGTACGTCAGCCTGTCCGCTTGCCATATCGGGAAAACCGTTTTCACCCCGTGCTCTGGCCGGTGCCATTATCGCGGGCGATATTGATTCGCCGGAAGTAAGAAACGGGGTCTGGGCGTGCCTGACCTGCGGGCTTTGTTATGACCGCTGTCCATCAGCGGTTAATTTTGCCGGCTTTATCAGAGACATACGCCATGTTTTTAAAAGCAAGCAGATTATGGGGCTTGAAAATCACGGGGGTTTTTTTCAGTCCCTGATGCGAACCATGACCTCACCTGCCCTTGAAATCAATCGGTGGAATCAACTGCCATCCGGCATAGAGGTGGACCCAAAGAGCAAGATCCTGTTTTTCGGCGGTTGCGCGCCTTATTTTGATATATTTTTCAGCCGGCACCTCAGTGTTCAAACGTCAAAGACCATTTATGACAGCATGAGTCTTCTTAATTTTTTTGATATAAAACCGGCGGTTCTTGAGAACGAGAGATGCTGCGGGCACGACCTGCTGTGGGGGGGGGATATTAAAAACTTTGAAAAACTTGCCCAATTAAACATGGATATGATCGGCGACCTGGGAATTGAAGAAGTCATTACCAACTGCCCTGAATGTTTCTGGACAATTTCAAATGATTATCCAAAACATGGATTCGACCTCCCTTTTAAAATAACCCACATGTACGATTTTCTGGAAAGAGAAATCGGCAAAGGCGCCATCGATTTTCAGAAAATCGATGCACGTATTACGTTTCAGGATTCCTGTCGCTTGAGCCGATTTGACGGCAGGCCTGATCTGCCTCGGAATCTAATAAACCGTCTGAACCCCGCCTCTTTTGAAGAAATGCAGGACAGCGGCAGTGCTGCTATTTGCTGCGGCAACACCTGCTGGACCGGTTGTGATTCTTACAGCAAGGCGCTTCAGGTCAAACGGCTGAAGCAGGCAAAAGCCACCGGCAGTGATGTTTTATTGACCTCATGTCCGAAGTGCCAGGTTCATTTGAGATGCGCCATGGAAGATCCGTATCTGGGTGATGAAATTAAAATGGAGATGATGGATTTAACCAGCATGATCGTGAAAACGATTTGCTGGGAATAAGCAATATATGACGGTTCGTAATCCGCCTGAGGCGGACTGCGTTGTGCTGAATTTCGCAATCATTCAACGTACGATAAGTACGCCTCATAATAACAAAATTTGCACGCTTTGGGTTTGAAATTTTTACAAAACCGTCTAAATGACACTTTTTGCAAATTTATCAATATATAAAAGGAAAACCAATGGAAGCCAACATCATTGAAAACATGAATAAAAATGAAGTTCACACAGTCCGTATCGGGGTGTATGTATGTCATTGCGGTCTGAACATCTCTCAAACCGTTGACTGCGAGAAAGTGGCTGAAATCGCATCCGGTCTTGACGGGGTGATTGTATCCAAAGGTATCGGTTACGCGTGCTCTGAGCCCGGACAACATGAGATAAAAAACGATATCGAAGAAAACGGACTGGATCGTGTTGTCATTGCTTCGTGTTCACCGAGGCTTCACGAGCCCACGTTTCGGAAGCTAATGCTTTCCTCCGGACTGAATCCCTATTTGCTGGA
>JAFDFT010000009.1 GCA_019309685.1 Deltaproteobacteria bacterium | reverse complement strand
ATAAATGTTTTTGGGTCCGGATTTATATCCGGCGGGGTGACATTTTGCGCCATGTTGCCCATGCGGAGCATTCCCTTTAAAGCTGTCTGTTTGATAGGTATGAACTCAGATATGTTTCCAAGAAATGATCGGCAGCTTAGTTTTGATTTACTGTCGAAACACCCAAAACCCGGTGACAGGTCCAGAAGAAATGATGACAAATTTCCCGAAAACACTTTTATATAAGCTATGTCGGGCAGTCTATTAATGATAATTCAACGATTCCGGCATCAAGTACGGTAAGCGAACTTGTTGATTACATTCAAAACGGTATCGCAGCCTCGGATGAAACGATAATCCGAAAACACAGACGCCACGCGTTTCATCCGCAGTATTTCAGCGAAGGGAATGACGCGTATTTCAGTTATTCAAAGGAAAATATGCTTGCATCAGTTGCCATGCAGGATGATCCAAAAATCCAGTCTTTTTTTGAAAAAGGATTAAGCGAACCTGATGAGAGCTATAGGATGATCAGTATCAACGATCTATCTGAATTTTTTCGAAACCCATCAAAATATCTTGTTGAAAAAAGGCTTGGCATCTTTTTGAAAACAGGTGACACATTAATATCTGATCAGGAAAATTTCGATCTGAATCCTCTTGAAAAATATATAATAGAACAGGAAATTCTGGATAAACGTTTATCAGGCATGCCTATGGATGAAGTTATGGAGATCCAAAAAGCCAAAGGTGTTTTGCCGCATGGAAATCCAGGCACAATGGTTTTTGGACAATTAGCCGCTGAAACAGAGTCATATGCTTCGAGAACGGAAACGTTCACAAAACACATTCTATTGGAGCCGGTTGAAATCAATCTTGAAATTGACGGCTTTCAGGTGTATGGAAGTTTAGATACTATTTATGAGCCATATCAAATTTCCATGCGATTTGCCAAAGCCAGGCCCAGAGACTTTATCCATGCATGGATGTACCATTTAGCGTTGTGTTCTTATCAGCAGGATCAGTACCCACGAAAAACAATTCTCGTGTGCAAAAACGAAGCATACGAATTCGCAGATATTACTAACAGTCAGACAATATTGGGCACACTGCTAAAGCTATACTGGGAAGGATTGGTCATTCCGTTAAAATTTTTCCCTGAATCCTCTTTTGTGTATGCGGAAAACATATCTAAGGACGCTGATCAGTCATTTTCAAGTATCCGAAAAGCGTTAAATAAATGGATAGTTGAATATGGCGATTATGGAGGTGAATCTGAAGATCCGTATTTCAAACTCTGTTTCAGCAAAATCAACACTGAAGCTATATTTGATAAGGTTTTTTGTGATATCGCTAAAGAAGCTTTTCTCCCTGTATTAAACTATAGAACTAAAATTACATATGAGTAGATATAGCATAAAATAATATGAGGCTACATAGATGAACATAAAGCAGACAATTATCACAAAATTGATTGCTGAATTTGGCGAATCAGGGCAACTATTTCAGGTTTACTCAAACGTCCATTGGATCCTGATAATATTATGAATCCTGGAGTATTATTACCGGATAACTAATTTGCATAAGAATAATTATTTAATATAAATTAAGTATTTACTTCAGATAATAAACAAGGCATTATCTGCAAAAGCATTGATTCCATATAAAGACTCACGGAATTCCCCATTAACCTTTAACTGCTCAAATTCCTTTCTTCAGATAAAATTGGGGAAAGGTCTAAAAAGACAAATGAAAGGAGGGAAATAAAATGACGTACTGGTTTCAAGACGAAGGTATTAAAGGACTTCTACCGCTGGCAACGGCAAGCGCTATCGGTGGATTGACTACAGCGTTTAATACACCTCAAATGTTCATCGGTTCTAATGTTTTTCCGGCCGGACCAGGGATTTTACCATCACCGGTTGAGATGATAGCGAACAATTGCCAAAAAAAGAGAGCCTTTATCGTTACGGATGAATTTAGTAACCGATTTGCGCCCAAAGTTTCCGGCAATTTTGAAATGAATGGATTCACAACTGAAACCTTCAGCAATATTTTACCGGAAGCTCCTATGGAAAATGTGCGTGAATGCGGTGAAGCAATGACAACATTCGAACCGGATATTATTGTCGCAGTAGGCGGCGGGTCTGTAATGGATGGTGCGAAGGCAGCCTGGATTCATTATGAAAGGCCGGATGTGGAAGATTTAGGTACGTTAAGTCCACTTCAACCATTTGGCCTCAAAAAGAAGGCGATTTTCGTTGCTGTGCCCACAACGAGCGGGACTGGATCTGAATGTACCGGTGTTTCTGTGGTACACGATACGAAGACGGATCGAAAGATTCCGCTTGCAAATGGTGATCTGCTTCCTAACTATGCGATTCTTTGTCCTGAATTTACAATGACAATGCCGCCCAAGCTTACTGTAGGAACAGGACTCGATGTACTCGCCCATGCCATGGATTCTGTTATGACCCCTACGTCTAATGAACTTACAGAAGCGATAAGTATTGCAGCCATTAAAATGGTATTCAAATACCTACCCCGTGCATACCGCAATGGAAATGATCGGGAAGCGAGACATCGAATGCTTATGGCATCGAGTATTGCAGGAATTGGATTTGGTAATAGTGGAGCTGCATTGACACACAGTTTCGGACATTCTATAGGCTCTATTTTCGACATACATCATGGATTGGCAGTAGGGATTTTCATCCCTTATGTATTCCAATTTTATAAGGAAGTCTCTGACAGCTACCTGGAAATTTGCCATGCGCTTAAAATTGACGGAAAAACCGACAAAGAACGTTTTAACAAACTAATAAAAAAAGTAAAAGAGCTGTTCAAAACACTTGATGTGCCATTTAATTTAAAAGACCTGGGGATTGAGAAAAAAGCGTTTGAGAACAACATGGAAAAGCTTATTCTGTATTCGATTGAGGATATAGACACCTTTTTCACTCCCCGGCCCATAACAAAAGATCAATGTGAAAAAATCCTGAGGTACGCTTACGAAGGAAAAGACATAGACTTCTAAAGGAGGTGAATAAAATGAAAGGTTATCATGGACGCTTTCTAAGAGTTGATTTAAACGAGATGACAACACAAGACATGCCTCTGTCAGAAGAAGATGCAAAGAAATTTATCGGCGGAGCTACACTTGCAGCAAAATTGATTTATGATCATGTTGAAAAAGGAATGGATCCATTAGGGCCGGAAAGTCCACTTGTTTTCGCAACAGGCCCTTTCACTGGCACTTCTCTTCCCATGGTAAGCCGTTACGCAGTTGCGGGCATATCTCCGCTTACCGGTTACTGGGGAGAGGCAACCAGCGGAGGGACATTTCCGTTCCGTCTTAAAGGTTCCGGGTATGACGGTATTTTTATTACAGGAAAGGCAAAAAGTCCGGTCTATCTTCTTATAGACAAAGGCGAAGCTAAAATACTGGATGCCAAGCACCTGTGGGGAAAGGATAGCTACAAAACCCAAACCGCCATAAAAGAGGAATATGGGGAGAAAGGATTGAGTGTGGCCTGCATCGGGTCATCCGGTGAAAAAAAGGTGAAACAAGCCGGAATTATGAACGACGAGGGCAGGGCTGCAGGACGATGCGGACTCGGTGCTCTAATGGGTTCAAAAAAACTCAAAGCAGTAGCTGTAGCAGGAAACAAAAGGCCTGATCAGGCTGATAGTAAAAGGGTGAATGAGCTCGCAAAAGAGGGAATCGCCACGATTAATGGGAACTTTATTTCCGTTGCTTTCAAGGAATATGGCACACTCATGTACATGGATATGGGAATGACTCTTGGAGATGTTCCAGCCAAATATTTTCAGAAAAATGTGTTCCCTGCGCAAAAAGTTTCAGGACAGGCATTAAGAAGTAACTATGAAGTCGAGAATTATGCCTGTCGCGGATGCCCGATTGGATGCGGTAGAATCGTTAAAAATTTCAGCAAAAAAATCGATACAGTGGATGGACCTGAATATGAAACGGTTGCCGCGTTTGGTCCTTTATGCATGAACACGGATTATGATTCTATCATAGAGGCGAATCATTTGTGTAACCTTCACGGAATCGATACAATTTCAACCGGCGTATCTATTGCTTACGCCATGTATCTTTACGAAAAACGTGTACTGACTAAGAGAAAAGCCGGTATGGAAATAAAATGGGGTGATGGTAAAACAATTGTTAAACTGGTTAAAATGATCATTGGCCAGAAAGGAATCGGTAAAATCCTTTCAAAGGGCACGCTTGCAATGGCCAGAGAATTCGGGCGAGACGACGGCGAAGCAGCACAAGTCAAAGGACTTGAAATGCCGATGCATGATGGGCGTGCATTTCATGGAGAGGCAGTCTCTTACGCCACAGGGCCTCGGGGCGCATGTCACTTAAAAGGAGATTATTATAATATTGATCTTGGCAGTTTTGTTCTTGAATATGATGTCTTGCCCTCTAATAGGCTTTCTCATGAAGGTAAAGCTGTGAATGCTGCAAAGTATCAAAGTTTTAAGGATTTATTTGATGCATTCACTTTGTGCAAATTCGCAGCTCTAAGCGTTACACAAATTTGCCAAATGCTAAATGCAATTACGGGATGGGATGTAACTCCGGAAGAACTCCTCAAAACAGGTGACCGATCTATTAACATCAAACGGGCAATAAGTAACAAGCTTGGCGTTACTAGAAAGGATGATAAACTCCCTAAGATATGCCTTGAAGTACTGAATGAAGGAAGTACTGACGGTGTGTTACTGGATATGGAGTTTATGCTCAAAGAATATTATGAGCATCGAAAATGGGACTGGGAAACAGGAAAGCCTTTAAAGGAAAAACTGATTGAGCTTGGCCTGGATCAGGCAGCAAAAGATCTGTATCATTGATGTACTCAATATAAATGAAAAAATCCGGGTCCCAAAGGGGCCCGGATTTTTTATGGATGTTGCGCATTATCTCAATGAATAAAGAATGATGTTCACAGCAGTCATTACACGGCTTGTCCGGGTGATCCAGGATTATGTACAATAATTTTATTACGATAGGCAAAACTTGCTTCTGAAGAAATATACAAGGCAGTGGAAAAATAACCTAATATATAAAAACAACCCGAAGTAATCAATGGAAACAATTTCAATAGAAACAAAATATTCTATTCCTTTTTTTAATAAAATCCCTGTGGTAATTGAAAAGGGAATGGGGGTATATGTATGGGATGAACATGGGAATAAGTTTATTGATTTTACTTCAGGGTGGGGCGTTACCTGTATTGGACACGCTAACCCTGTAATTACAGATGCTATTTTAAAGCAAAGTAAAAAAATAATTCAGAACCCCAGTTCAGGATTAACCTACTCACCTATACGAGCCAGGCTGCTTTCACTTTTAGCTGAAATACTTCCTGACGGCTTAGATCATGTATTTTTCACTAACAGTGGTGCAGAATCAAATGATGCGGCAATTAAACTCGCCAGAAAAGTATCGGGCCGAACAGATATTATCTCAACGGTTATGGGCTTTCACGGCAGAACCATCAGCACCGCTTCCGCTACGGGCCAGGCAAAACATCGAATTAAATTCAACCCTTTAATGCCCAATTATATTTTTGTCCCATACGATGATATTGGTGAAATGGAAAGGATGATGAGAGAAACCGTGGCAGCAGTCATTCTTGAGCCGATCCAAGGTGAGGGGGGTGTCATCATTCCATCGAGAGATTACCTGGAAAAGGTTTCGAAATTATGCGTAAAATTTGGAGCCTATTTGATTATTGATGAAATTCAAACCGGTTTTTGCAGAACTGGAAAGATGTTTGCCATTAAGGATCAAAATGTAAAAGTCGATTTTATGACCATGGCCAAAGGTATTGCCGGCGGATTTCCGTTCGGGGCTTTAGCGGTTTCAAGTGAGGTTGCGGGAAAAATTGAGACGGGTGATCATGGTGGCACGTATTGCGGAAATCCCTTAGGATGTGCGGTGTCGTATGCTGTGATTAATTATCTTATCGAAAAAAAGGTCGATAAAAACGTTATATCCATGGGTAACATTATTATTGACAGGATAAATAAAATAAGAGCTAAATACTCTGAGCATATCACTGATATACGTGGTAAAGGTTTACTGATTGCTTTGATCTTCAAAACACCTGATATGGCAGCAGCTATATATTCTGATTGTATTAAAAATGGATTATTTGTCAATTTGACTCAGGGAAATATTATACGGATCTTTCCTGCATTAAACATAAAACAAGAGGAAGTTGAGGAAGGTTTATCTATTTTAGAAAGTGCTATGCAAACAAACATAACAAATGACAAGTAATATTTTGTAAGACTTATGAACCAAATTTATATTTTTCCAATGAGACTGTTATCACGAAAGATGAAAAGACGGCAAAATGAAAAATAAATTAAATCAGTTTAAGATATTGTTTTTGACCGTTTTTAACATTCGTGTTTTTATTATTGTATTCGCGTTTTTTACGCTTGTTTTTCCAACTAAAATTCCTTTTGTACGGGCAATGAATGTTCAGATTTTTAAAATTGGATCCCATCTTATGTCAGCACCGGACACTGAAGATGAGGTATTAATTATACATTTACCGCAAAACTTAATTAAAAGCCTGATAGAAAACCCTGCCTCAGTCCCTTATTTTAATAAATTTCTATACAGGCTAAACAGTTACAACCCATCTGCAATGGCCATTATTCTGGAAGAGCTACCTCAATCGATCGTCAAGGATCTTTACGTAAAAATATCACTGCAATTTTTAAAAGGCAAAACCAGAACTGCGGCACGGATGCGCAAAAATCTTTCAAATGATTATGATGGATTCAATGGAAGCCTGGCAGATACCGTCCGAAAAAATAATATATATATTGGAATGATCCCATTTGAGTTATCTAACCAGATGAAAGGGAGCTACAGCAGCTTTGACATCAATTCTCCGGAAATTCGTATCAATTACCGCGAAACTAAAAAATATGCGAGTATAATAAAATCAGTCAACATATTAGCTGGATACGACATGCCCTCTCGAACACCGGTTCTTGTATCTTCTTCAATTCCATTTTCACCCTATATGAAAAACTATGAGATTTTGCCAGTATTTAATCGTGAATATCTTGATATTTCACATCCATTGATTTGGAATTTAAAAAACAGAACTATACCCGATTTAACGACAATGCTTTATGCTAAACTGGCAGCCAGCCGTTTGCCCAAATGGAATATCGGAAATGATTTGCAGTTTGAATTTAATAAGATTCAAACTGGCAATGGTGGAAGGGTAGTCCCCTTATTTACAAAAACAAATACAAAAATTCAGCAATTTTCCTTGAGTGAAATTCTTTCCAGTAAAAATCTATATTTCCTTAAGGATAAGATTATTCTTATTGGAAAGGACAAAGATCGTGTTTTGGATAACACTGCTTCCACCTTACTCAGTCTGAGATCAGGTTTTGTTGCGTTTACGCCCAACTGGGCAATATTTGCAGAAAAAATACTGATCATTTTATTGCTTTTTTCCTTCATATATATTTTCCCAAAGCTTCAATCGCCCACTGATATACTCGTGAGTACCGGAACTGTTTTCGTGATTATATTTAGTCAGCTCACATTGTTGGTGACATTGAAAATTTGGGCACCTTTAACTGTTTCTTTAATATTTTTTCTTGGCTGCAGTATTTTATTTATTTCTAAAAACTTTTATAAAAATCGTATTAATAAACTGAATATCGAAAAAGATAATGCGCTTATTAGGCTTGGAGAAATTCAATTTGAAAACAGGCAGTTTGATCAGTCTTTTATGACACTACGGCAGTGTGAGATATCTGAAGTAGTGATAGATGTTATTTATAATATTGGTATTGAATTTCAAAGAAGGAATCAGTTTAACAAGGCAATATCCGTATTTAGCTATATTGTTGACACAATGGCCGGATTCAAAGACGCGGCTGATCGGATGAAACATTTATCCGATTTTATGCGTGGCAAGATTAAGAAAAAAACCTCTGAGAATGATTCTCATGAAACACTTGAAATACCTCACATTGAAATTAATAGGCTCGTTCTTGGGAGATATGAGATTGAAAAAGAACTGGGCCGCGGGGCCATGGGTATAGTTTATCTCGGAAAAGATCCCAAAATAGGACGCAGTCTTGCCATTAAGACCCTCGATTTTTCAAGACTTATTGAAGGTGACCTGGAAAAAGCCAAAGTAAGGTTTTTTCAAGAAGCAAAAACAATCGGAATGCTGAATCACCCCAATCTTGTTATGGTGTATGACGTTGGAGAAGAAGATGAAATCGCTTTTATCGCAATGGATTATATCCCAGGCAAGGACTTAAATACCTTTGCAAAAAAGAGCAGTTTGCTTCCTGTACCCGTTGTTTTTCACATTACGGCTCAAGTAGCAGAAGCCCTGAATTATGCTCATGATCAAAATGTTATTCATCGGGATATAAAGCCCGGAAATATTATCTATAATAAGAAGTTAAACATAATTAAAGTAACTGATTTTGGAATTGCCAGAATGATGGACTCAAGTCAAACACGATCTGATATCATTCTTGGCAGTCCGTCTTATATGTCGCCCGAACAGTTGAGATCTTCGAAAATTGATGGGAGATCAGATGTTTTTAGTCTTGGTGTAACGTTTTACCAGTTGCTTACAGGGCATTATCCATTTGAGGGAAAAGACCTTGCCACAATAACATATAAGATTACCAAATCAAAACCAGTTGATGTGTGTAAAATAAGGCCTGAACTTCCTGAAATTGCTTCTAAAATTATAAACAAAGCACTTCAGAAAGCGCCAGACAAACGGTTTCAAACAGCAAAAGAAATGGCAAATGTTATACAAAAAGGCCTGGAGATTATAGGTAATAAAAAAATAGAGGGTTTCCAATCAAGAAATGAGTAACTTTTCGCAAGGTCAAAAAAATCAAGGAATTGTGCGGAGGTGTACTTAAGTACATCGCACAAATAATTCTGCAGATTTATCCGCCTCGGGCGGGTTGACGCAGAGATTGCGAAAAATGGCCATTTCTGGATGGAAACTAATTTATCAGGAGAGAAGTCATGCTAAATATTGGGAAATCCATCCGTATGGAACGTATCATGAACAGAAATACAGGGAAAACCGTTATTGTTCCTATGGACCATGGCGTGTCTGTTGGACCTATTGAAGGTTTAATTGATATGTCAAAAACAGTTAATATGGTTGCTGATGGGGGCGCAAATGCTGTTTTAGGTCATATTGGACTGCCAAAATATGGTCACCGTCATTATGGTACGGATATAGGCCTTATTCTTCATCTTTCTGCTTCAACCACACTTTCTCCCAGTCCAAATAAAAAAGTACTTATAAATACCGTTGAAAATGCTCTTCGATTCGGAGCGGACGGTGTTTCGATTCATATTAATATAGGCGATGATGAAGAATCTCAGATGCTCAGAGACTTTGGAAAAATTGCTGTTGAATGCAGCTACTGGGGAATGCCTTTAATTGCGATGATGTATCCAAGAGGGAAGAATATTAAGAACGAAAATGATCTGGAAGTTGTAAAGCTTGCGGCCAGGGTAGGGGCCGAACTGGGTGCTGATTTCGTTAAAACAAATTATACAGGTGATCCTGATTCCTTTGCTAAAGTCGTTGAAGGATGTCCGGCACCGGTACTCATCGCCGGAGGAAGCAAGTTAAATGAAAACGAAATGTTTGAAGCGATTGAAGGTGCAATGAAAGCGGGCGCCAAAGGCTTATCTATTGGCAGAAATGTTTTTCAACATAAGAACCCTGCTCTTTTTGTAAAAGCAGCATGTGCCATTGTTCATGAAAATATTACGGCAAAAGAAGCATTGAAAATACTCAATGATAATTAAAAACCTACTTTTGCCCAATTTTCCGCCTACGCCAAAGCTACGGCGAGACAAGCTGTGTTCGTCTCTAATTTTAATCCTCGAAATACATGATATATTCCTGCGGTTAATCCGTCAAAGTACAGTGGAGGGTTAAAATTATCGCCTTCCTTGAACCTGATTTCTGTTAAATTATAGAAACAGATTTAAAAGGATAGGTAAAAATTTGATTTTTTCAAAGGCCTCGATATTTGATGAAACAAAATAGACTCAATTATATAATCACCAAATTTTGGGTAACTGGAAAGTGTGCTGGAAATTTTATGATATGATCTTCCAAAAACAGGAACTATCTATTTATTACCGCTAATATATGAATGAGTTTGATCTAATAAACTCCCCGCTTGCAGGTGTAAATCTTATAGAAGCAAGTGCGGGTACGGGTAAAACCCACACCATCTCCTTTCTATTTTTACGACTCATCCTTGAAAAAAAACTCACCATTGACAGAATTCTTGTTGTTACCTTTACACAAGCTGCAACCCAGGAGTTGAAAGATCGAGTGTTCAACTTACTCTTGAAGACCCGGGAGGCCGTTATCTCCGGAAAAAGTAATGATCCTTTAATCGATACTCTGGTAAAACAGAGGGAAAAAAACCATAAGGATATTGAGACCTTGCAAAATGCTATTAGTGATTTTGACAAAGCATCTATTTTTACCATTCATGGCTTTTGTAACAGAATTTTAAAAGATAACGCATTTGAAACCGCAACCCGATTCGATGAGGAGCTTGTGGAGGATCCAAATCTTTTTTTACAGGAAGTCACCAATGATTTTTGGCGCAAGAATGTCTATCAATCCCCGGTTGAATTTGTAAGTTATATCTACAATAAAATAAAAGGGCCGGATTACTTTTTGAGTTTACTAAACAAGGTAAATGCGCTGGAGATAGAAATTATTCCATCTATCGAGGACCTGAAGATTCATTCACTCACTCCCTATCGGAGCACATTTAAGAAATTAAGAAAACTATGGAACGAATTCCGTGAAGATATTTTGGTCTTACTGACTGAGGAATCGCTTAAAGGAAACATATATGGTGCTTTAAAAAGTAACACGAAAACACCAGATACTTCAGGAAGGGATCTGAAGATACGTTCTATTGCAAAAGATATGGACCTGTTTATAGACAAAAGATATATTGGATTTCCTTTATTTAAAAAATTTCAGCTTTTTACCGCAAACAAGCTTAAACATTCAGTAAAAAACGAAGGCGTTCCTCCATCACACATATTTTATGATGTGTGTGATGATCTCTTTGGCATAGCGTCAACCCTTGAAAAAGAATTTGAAGCGCGTCTTTTATACCTGAAAGGATATGTATTTAAATATACGTATGCGGAACTCGATAAAAGAAAAAACGACAGGAATATACGTTTTTTTAACGATCTTATTTTAAAGGTGAGAAGCGCTTTAAAAAACAGTGCTGTGTCGGATCAATCATTTATCAGGGAATTACGGGAAAAATATAAAGCAGCGCTTGTAGACGAGTTTCAGGATACAGATTCTGTACAGTATGAAATATTTTCAAACCTCTTTTCATCAAAAGAGAACATCCTTTTTATGATTGGAGATCCAAAACAGGCGATATATAGCTTCAGGGGTGCCGATGTATTTTCTTACATGGAAGCGGCCCGAAATACGGAGTCTACTTATACGCTTATAGAAAATTGGCGGTCGAGCAAGAAGCTTATCGCAGCGGTAAATACATTTTTTTCAAACATAAAACAGCCATTTATTTTTAAAGACATTTTATTTGATCGCGGCAGATCGGCTACGAACGAAATGTCAGATCACCAAACTGACATTGCGCCTGTTAAGATATGGTTTGTAGACTCTAAAAGTGAAAAGCCGCTCAATAAATCCGATGCGGAAAAGATCGCTGCAAAGGCCGTGGTAAATGAAGTTGCATTGCTGATCTCAACAAATAAAAATAAATGTAAAGAACAATTTAAAGAAGGAGATGTAGCGATACTGGTTCGGACAAATCGGCAAGCAATGATCATGAAAAACCACCTGTCACAGGGAAATATCAACTCTGTTCTATTCAGCACAGGTGATATATTTGAAACTAACGAAGCCTATGAAATGGAAAGGCTGCTTGCGGCATTTGATGATCCTGTAAATGAAAAAAAACTGAAGTCTGCGCTTTGCACTGATAGTATGGGCGTGCCGGGTGACATGCTTGATTCACAAGGAGAAGAATTAAAATGGTTTGAGGATACATATCGACGGTTTAAGAATTATAAGCGCATGTGGCAAGAAAAGGGTTTTACACACATGTTTAATCAATTTCTGATTAGTGAAGCGGTGAAACAGAGGCTTTTGTCATATCCTAACGGAGAAAGACGTATTACTAATATTCTTCATCTCAGTGAAATTCTGCAGCAAGAATCTGTGAATAATAAAAGAGGGATGGCGAGCATAATAAAATGGTTTTCTGAGCAAAGAGATCCGAGAATGCTTAGAAAAGATAAAAATCAACTACATTTGGAAAGTGACAGACGTGCGGTCAACATTGTGACCATGCATAAAAGTAAGGGACTGGAATATCCTGTCGTATTTTGTCCATTTGCATGGGAAGGAATGCTGAAGCAAGATGATGATATTCTGTTTCACAATGATGATGATGAACATAAACTGATATTTGATCTTCGAGGCAGCGAATCCGGTTCTCATCTAGTCAAGGCTCAAAGGGAAAAACTAGCAGAAAACATGAGGCTCTTTTATGTGGCTGTCACACGTGCAAAAAAAGCCTGTTATCTCACGTGGGGGAATATCAATTCCGCAGATACCTCCCCAATTTCATATCTTTTATATGGCGATGAAATAGATAATGATGCTGATATCTTGAATTCGTTAAAAAACTATTTTTCATCCAAAAGGGCGGATGAGCTGCTGTCGGATCTTCAACAGTTCTCATCCCGATCAGAAGGAACGATTGAAGTTATTAAACTAACAGGCATGAAACAACCAATAAAAATCCCCAGAAAAGAGAGGATCGGAAAAAACCTTTTTTGCAGAAAATTTCATAAACATATCGATACATCATGGAAAATTCTAAGCTACTCTTCGCTTGTATCTGAAAGGGAAAAAGAATCCGATCTTCCGGATCATGATACGTTAATAAGTGCACACCCTAACGCGAATCTTGTTTCATCTGAGGATACTCATATTAAAGATGACAGTATCTTCTCATTTCCCAAAGGGGCTAAAGCTGGAATTTTTTTCCATGATCTTTTAGAAAATCTTGATTTTACATGCAAAGAATCAAAGAAATATGAAGAATTGGTTTATGAAAAATTGCAATCGTATGGGTTTGATCTAAAATGGAAAAATACAGTTTGCAAAGTCATCGACAATATTCTCAGCGTTCCTTTGATAGACAATAATACAACGTTAAAACTAGCCTTTATTGAAAACAAGAACAGAATCAACGAAATGGAATTTTATTATCCCATCAATAAAATAACCCCGGAAAAAATCATAAACCTTTTTTCAAAATTTAATGGCGTCGATTCCTCGAAGCATTTTCCAACTCGACTTGAAAAAATGACGTTCGCTCCAGCACATGGTTTTATGAAAGGATATATTGATCTTGTATTTTATGCGGGTAATAAATTTTATCTTATTGACTGGAAATCAAATTTTTTAGGGCTAGATATTGAAAATTACAAATCTGAATTCTTAGTCGATGTTATGAATCATACTTTTTACACACTTCAATATCACATATACACCCTCGCATTGCACCAATATTTATCATATCGATACGCTGAATACACATATGAACAAAATTTCGGGGGCATATTTTATATCTTTTTAAGGGGTGTGGATGAAAACTTAGGTCCTGACTATGGGATCTACACAGATTTTCCGGATCCTGGCCTTTTAAATAATATGGGCAAAATACTTATGCCAAAGTATAAGATGGTGTAGTATTTTATGGGGAATTATATTATTTATATAAAACTTTATGAATGATCAAATAACATATTTATATCACAACGAATCCTTATCATATATTGATAAGCATTTCGCGAATTATATACAGGAAATTTCTGGTGCCAATGAATTCGAAATCCATCTCGCAGCCGCACTTGTGAGTTGGTCCACGCGAACAGGGAATGTATGCCTGGATCTAAATAGGGTCGCTGATAAACAACTATTTGATAACAGAGAACTGGACCCGTCCATTGACTTCCCAAAGCTGAATGAGTGGATTGAGATGCTGACTGACTGCAGAGCTGTGGGAAGTCCAGGGGATTACAAACCGTTGATACTCGATTCACAAAACAGGTTGTATTTTTACAGGTACTGGGAATATGAAAAAAACATAGCGGATTCGATTAAGGAAAGGATACAGTCACACGTTGAAAATATCAATTATCAAAAATTAAAAGAGGGCGTAAATCGAATTTTTGATAATGCAGATACAACTGAAATTGATATGCAAAAACTGGCGTCTATTTTCGCTGTTCTTAACCGGTTTTGTGTTATTTCAGGAGGGCCTGGAACTGGTAAAACCACCATGGTCGCGAAACTACTTGCTCTTCTTATAGAACAAGCAGGAGAAAATGAACTCAAAATTATTCTCTGTGCGCCCACCGGTAAAGCCGCTGCAAGTCTTTCAGAAACCATCCGAACAGCTAAAACTACCATTCATTGTGATGATGATATAAAAAATGCTATGCCGGATGATGCCTTTACCATCCATCGTTTGTTAAAAAGTATTCCCGGCTCCCCATACTTCAGACACAATAAAGACAATCCGTTATCTGCTGATGTGGTTGTTATTGATGAAGCATCAATGGTGGATGTGGCGTTAATGGCAAAGCTGTTTACCTCTATTCGCGATGACGCACGAATTGTCCTTGTAGGGGATAAGGATCAGCTTTCTTCAGTAGAAGCAGGTTCTGCTTTGGGCGATATATGTGACAGAGAAACTATACGAGGTATTCCTAAAGAAGCGGCAAAAAAGCTAGATCGGTTTTTTGATAAAGGAAATACCAATACTTCTGTTAGCCCTCAACATATAAAAGGGATGCAGAAACATATTGTTGTTTTGGATAAAAATTACCGGTTTCATAAAGATAACGGCATTGGAGGACTTAGCAGGGCAATCAATAATGGAGATTATGTTACAGGATTCCGCATGCTTATGGATCCTGATGATAAAGGAATTGAGCTTCGTGAGGTGCATGATCACGAAATGCTTTATACTGCGCTTAAAGAAAAGGTCATTCAAGGATACTCTCATTATTTAACAGCGGACGATCCGTATCAGGCTGTAAGTCTGTTTAATCAATTTAAAATACTATGTGCGTTAAGATCCGGACCATTTGGTGTGACTCATCTGAACCAGCTTGTACAAAGAATACTGCAGGAAAATGGATTGATCCAGATCGATGAACATGAACCAGATCACATGTACAAAGGTCGCCCGATACTTATAACCCGTAACGATTATCTCCTAGGACTTTTCAATGGAGATTCAGGCATTATTATGCCGGAACCCGGCATGAAAAATGATGAATTAACAGCCGTATTTCCTCTAAAAAAAGGTGAGACCAGTCAGGTGCCTATACACCGGCTTCCGGAACATGAAACAGTATATGCCATGACGATACACAAAAGTCAGGGATCTGAATTTAACGATGTTTTGATTATCCTGCCGGACAAATATTATCCCATACTCACACGGGAACTGATTTATACCGGGATTACCAGAGCGATTAACAGTGTAACGATATGGGGGAAGAAAGACATATTAAAGGAAGCCATATCTCATAAGATAGAGCGAACATCAGGGTTACGTGATTCTCTTTGGGGGAATTAAAGAGGGTTCAAGGATTCAGGGGGCCAAAGGATCAAATGAAAAAAGTATAAATACCATATTATTCCTGGGTGCCGGATCGAGCCTTGTATGAATAAGGGTAATGATCTGAAACGCTAGCACTGTCATCCTGAACTTAATTCCTTGCTCAAAGTCCGGGATTTTCAACAGGATCCAGTCACTTCTACTACGGAATATACTACCTCAAATGAGCGTAAATAAAATGAAAAATATTTACTAATTACATAGGTATTAAGAGTATAGCTCGGTTTATTCATATTTTTGTATATCTGCTATAGATGAGGTATAAATATCATTTTTTATTTTCATTTTATTTACCCTCCGGGAAAGCCGATGATACTCCATCTTCTGCGTTATCAATGACTCGCAGTATATTATTACGGCTTCACCCTTGATGCCTTGAAGCTGGAGCACCCTCAACTTTCGCTCAATTGAGGTAATACCTAAAACTGCTTGAGTGAAACATCAAAACATATATTGGAACCGC